>CAJKZP010000072.1:0-10288 GCA_905204415.1 uncultured Collinsella sp.
GGGATGTGGCTCGCTGGTGCGGGCGATTAGTTGCCCACTATGGCGGCACCAAGGCACTGGTCGTGCTGGGAGGCGACAGGCACACGCGTGATGAGCTCGTTTCGGCGGCACTTGGCTCGCTTGATCGAGCCCTGCTCGAGTGTGTGCTTTTCCGCTGCGGCTCGGTTGAGGACGATGGGGGAGACGAGCTAATCGACGAAGCCGTGGCCCTGGCGACCGACGAAGGCGTGGACTTTGTCTTGGCGATTGGCGATGCCGATGCTGCCGGCTTTGCGCGCGAGCTCGCGCGTCGCATGGCGGCGCTCGATGCCGGCGAAGACGGCTTTGTGCCTTATGGATGCATTGTCTCGGAGGGCAAGGTGCCTGCTGTCGTGGGCACCGGCGAGGTTCCCGTTTTTGCCATTATCGCGCCCGAACTGCTGGAGGGCATCGGGTCTCCTCTGCGTGAGTTACTCGGTAGCGTCTGCGCCGCGGCCTAATATTTGCCATAAAAGGACGGGTTATTTTTGGTTGGTAAAGCGTTTGACCTGCCAAAATAAGCCTGTCCCTTTTTGATCGGTTGCCGTTTGGGGGCCGATTGGCAACGCTCGCTGATTGTAGTCTTGACCTGCGCTAGAATAGTGGCATCTGAATGTCCGGGCGCATGGAGGCGTGCGCCCGTATGCTGAGGAGGACTCTATGGCAACTGTTGCCGCACCTATCGATGCTACGTCGACTGCCGCTTGGAAGGCACTCGAGGCTCATCAGGAGAAGCTCGAGGCCGATGGTATCGACCTCAAGGCCTGGTTCGCTGCCGATGCCGAGCGCGTGAACAAGCTGAGCTTTGACGCCGGTGACCTGCACTTCGATCTGTCGAAGAACCTGGTGACCGATGAGACCGTCAAGCTGCTGTGCGATCTTGCCCGCGAGGTGAAGCTCGAGGAGCGCCGCGACGCCATGTTCTCCGGCGAGCACATTAACACCACCGAGGACCGCGCCGTCCTGCACACCGCGCTTCGCCGCCCCGCAACCGAGAGGGGCCAGCTCATCGTCGACGGCCAGGATGTCGTCGCCGACGTGCACGAGGTCCTCGACCGCATGTATGCCTTCGCCGAGCGCGTGCGCTCCGGTGAGTGGAAGGGCGTTACCGGCAAAAAGATCGAGCATCTGGTATCTATCGGCATCGGTGGCTCCGATCTGGGCCCGGTCATGGCCTACGAGGCTCTGCGTCCCTATGCCGACGCCGGTATCGACTGCCGCTATATCTCCAACATCGACCCCAACGACCAGGCCGAGAAGCTTAAGGGCCTGGATCCCGAGACCACGCTCGTGATCATCGTCTCCAAGACCTTCACCACGCTCGAGACCCTCACCAACGCCCGCGAGGTCAAGACCTGGATGCTCGAGCAGCTCAAGGCCCAGGGCGCCATCGACGGCTCCGATGAGCAGAACGCCGAGGCCGTGGCAAAGCACTTCGTCGCCGTTTCCACCGCACTCGAGAAGGTTGAGGCCTTCGGTATCGACCCCGCCAACGCCTTCGGCTTCTGGAACTGGGTCGGCGGCCGCTACTCCGTCGACTCCGCCGTGGGCCTGTCGCTGATCGTCGTGCTCGGTCCCGAGCGCTTCCAGCAGTTCCTCGAGGGCTTCCACGCTATCGACGAGTACTTCTGCAACACGCCGCTCGAGAACAATGCCGTTGCGCTGATGGGCCTGATCAACGTCTGGTACGTCAACTTCTTCGGTTCCAAGAGCCACGCCGTGCTGCCGTACTGCCAGTACCTGCATCGTTTCCCGGCCTACCTGCAGCAGCTCACCATGGAGTCCAACGGCAAGCATGTCCGCTGGGACGGCAGCGCCGTGACCTCCGACACCGGTGAGATCTTCTGGGGCGAGCCCGGCACCAACGGTCAGCACGCCTTCTACCAGCTGCTGCACCAGGGCACCGTGGTGGTCCCGGCCGATTTCATTGCCTTCGCCAATACCGCCAACCCTGCGACCGACAGCGGCCAGGACGTGCACGAGCTGTTCCTGGGCAACTTCCTGGCCCAGACCAAGGCGCTCGCCTTTGGTAAGACGGCCGATGAGGTGCGCGCCGAGGGCACGCCCGAGCAGATCGTCCCGGCCCGCTGCTTTGAGGGCAACCGTCCGACGACCTCGATCTTTGGCGACACGTTGACCCCGTTCGCACTCGGCGAGCTCATCGCCCTGTACGAGCACATCACGTTTGTCGAGGGCACGGTCTGGGGCATCGACTCCTACGACCAGTGGGGCGTCGAGCTGGGCAAGCAGCTTGCCAAGCAGATCACTCCAGCCTTCCATGACGACGCCGCCAAGGCCGAGCAGGACGCTTCGACCCAGGCGCTCATCGAGTTCTACCGCGCTCACCGCAAGTAGTCGCTGCTGTTAACGCATCGCGCCTTATAGTCAGGGGCCCGTATCCCATCGGATGCGGGCCCCTTTGCTTTGCCGTGGCCCCGGGGCGCACGGCCTTTAAGGATCTTCGCCGGAGCGTCGCGTGCTGCGAGGGCCCTGCGTCTAGAGCTCGGCCTCCGCATGGCCTCGCTGCGCCTCGGGCAGCTCCCCGTAGAGCGGATGGTCTTCGAGCCTAAAGCGCTCGACCTGTTCGGGAGTGCAGCCGCGCACAAAGAGCCACGAGCGATCGATCGGCGTCGCCATGAGCGTGCTGGGCAGCGCGTCGGCGCGGTCGGAAAACACCCGGGCACTCTCGGGATCCTGGAACGCCAGCACCAGATGCGTGTCGCAGTTGCCCATGATGGAGCGTGCGCGTGCCTCGCCATAGAGCGCATCGAGCTGGTTGGTCGACTGCAGCAGCAGCGTTGCCCAGATGTTGCGGCTTCGGATAATCGAGAGCACGTTGTCGATCTGGGGGATCTGCAGATTTGCGAAGTCATCGAGCATAAAGCGCACGGGCACGGGCAGGCTGCCGTCGGGCTGCCTATCGGCCTCACGAATGAGGCCCATAAACGCCTGCGAAATAAAGAGGCCGGTCAGCGGATCGAGATTGCGGTCAATATCGCTCACGGTTACAAACAGGGCGCAGGGGGTGTGTCCCATGGAAGCGAAGTCCGCCTGATGGCACTCACGATAGAGCTGTGCCGCACCGTCGAATCCCAGACACATGACCTTTTCGGCAAGGATGCCGACGATGCTCGCGTGCATGCGCTCGGCATTTTGCGTAATGGCGTAGCGCCGCCATAGCGAGAGGGCGTAGCTTTGGGGGTCGGTCGTGATCAGGTCGTCAAACAATCGACCTGTGGCGCCGTCCTGCAGGTGCTCGATCAGCTTGATGACCGAGCTGATCGTCTGCTCGTCGGCGGGTAGCTGTTCGGTGACGTAGGCGATAAGACACGACAGCAGGTTTGCCGCCGCATGATCCCAAAAAGGCTGGTTGTTGTCCTCGATGGGGCAGATGGCCTTTGCCACCGAGAGGATGTCCTGCTGGTTGGGCCTGCCGTCCGCCTTGCGGCGAATGTGCCTCAGGGGGTTGTAGCCGCAGCGCTCGATGCCGGGCGCAAGGGCCGGGACGGTGTTGAGGTCGGCGAAGTTGAGACATTGCACGCGGTAACCGTGGGCTGCCAGCACGGGTCCCACTTCGCGACAGAGCGTGCCTTTGGTGTCGAGCACGATGTAGCTTGCGTTCATTTGCAGCAGGTTGGGCTTGAGGACGTTTCGGGTCTTGCCGGCTCCCGAGGGGCCGATCACAAGTGCATTGTTGTTGAGTCCCGTTTGGCGGGTGTCGCAGGAAAGCGTTCGATCCTTGGCGAGGATGGTGGACGATGCGGACTCAGATGCGGCGAGACGGCTGGCGAGGTTAGACATGGGCGACCTCCTTGGTGGTCGAGAGGATTTCGTGGGCAAAGCCGAGCTCGACGGCGCGCTCGGCCGAAAGGTAGGTGTCTTTTGCAGTGAGGGACTGGATGCGCTTGGGCGTGAGGCCGCTGCGGTCCGAGAGGATTTGCGTGAGGGTCTTGCGGGTCTGCATGAGACGCCGGCTGGTTTCCTGCAACGCAAGTGCCGAGCCGCCTGCCCCCTGGGGGATCAGCGGGTCGTGAATCATGAGCTCTGCATGGGGCGCCATACGGCGATCGTCGCCGCCCATAAAGATCACGGCGCCCATGGACGCGGCGAATTCCAGGCAGACGGTGCGGATGGGGCACGATGCGAGGCGCATGGCGTCATAGATCGCAAGACCCGATCGCACGCTTCCGCCGGCGCTGGCGACAAATATGGTGATGGGGCGGCTGGGGTCGGTGGCATCGAGCAGGCGGATCTGCTGGCATAGGTCGTGGGCCATCGGGGTTTCTATGTTTCCCATGACGGAGAGCTCGCGACGGGCGAGCATCTCATCGTAAATGCTGGTGAGCGTGATACCTCGGGCGGATTCACGCATGGTGAGGGGGCTGATGATGGGGGAATGATTGGTGTCCATGAGGACTCCTTTCTGTTGGTTGTGTTGTGGAATAGGATTGTTGCCCGCGGAGGGGCTGGCGGGCTACAGGGTTCGTCCGAGCCTGAGATCGAGCTCGGTTGTGGGGCAGGCTGCCTGTTCGTGCGGCTCGCAAGCGCCAAGGGCTCCAAGGCGATGGAGCGTTGCGACGGGCGTGGTGTAGGCGAGCCGCAGCTGATGCTCGACAGGGGCACATCCGTCATTTTTGTAATGAGCCGCGTAGTACTGCGCGATGCTGGCGTTCATCTCGCTTCCATTGCGATGGCGCTCAAACTGGCGTCTGCAGGTCTCGATGATCTTTGCTACCGACTTGGGTGCCGTCGCGGGAACAAGGGCGAGATAGCCCTCAAATAGCTCGTTGATGCTCAGGAGGCACAGCAGGTCGATCAGCGTCCTTATGGCTGCTCCCTCGGCAGAAAAGTGCGCGGTCATGCGGTTATATCGGTTGCGGTCGACGATGGCCGCATGGGGTCTTGGAGTTTTCTGCCCCGTGGTCCCGGGCTTTTGCCGCGCCTGTGTATTGAGCTCGACGTTGCAGCGCTTGAGGCCGTCCAACGGAAGGAACAGTGCGGTGCGCAGGGTGTTCCGCTTACTTTCGAGTTCATGACGCTCGTCGGGTTCCCATTCGAGCTTGAGTTTCGTGTCGAGCGCCGTAAGCATATGGGCTAGGCAGCCTACGGTAAGAACGTACGAATCGTTGTCGCGTTTTGGGGCATAGGGGTCTGTCAGCTTGCGAATGTCGGGGTCGCCCATGATCTTTGTGCAGCGCTTCAGCAGTTGAGGGTGGTCGGCCAAGATCGTCGCGAGCGGTAGCGACGCGTAGTTCTTTATGGTCGCGGCGGCAAAGGCGGCGTCATATTCGTTTGCATATGCTCGCTCAATGCGGGCATCCAGAATGCTTTTCTTATCGCCGTCTTCAGCGTGGTGGTTTGTCATAGCTTCTCCAATCGGTTGATGTTCGTGCTGTTTGTTGATGTGTTGGTTGTCGTGGGTGATGTGCTTGCTGTGGGTGATGTGCTGACGTTGGGGTGCTATGCGGTTTTCAATGAGCCCGTGAGGCAGTTGCTGCAGGGGCGGGATGGAACGGCCCATGCAAGGCGGAAGGCATCGTGCTCAAAATCGAGACAGCAATGCCCTGGGTGCCTCACATGTGGCAGTTACCTCATTAAGTTGTCATTGTGTTTGGGGTTGTACTTTGCCGATCTTCCTTCTCTTACACGCTGAAAACTGAAACTGAATATGCTCGATCTACTTAAAACCGCAACGGCGGTCTTTTATCAACTTATATGTCGGAACGCGTCTTTGCAAGTACTTTTTTGCGTTTGTTTCAAATGGGGTGGTTTTGCAACCGTCACGCGCCACGCTATGCGAACGTGCCCCTTTTCTGTTGTCGGTCGGATACGATGAGTCGCGTGACGTCGTCAGAGGTCGAATTCGACCGCTAACGGCGTTGTGCAGCTCATCATTTCTGGTCGCAAACAGTAAAGGGGCATGAGGGTGTATTGAGGGGGGATGTCTTGCTGTCGGCATCCGAGTGCGGTGCCATTCGCTGTCTGTAAATATACGTTTACAGCTAATTTCATACCACTTGTCGGAATGCGGACGCTGTCCTTGTATGTCGGGCGTACATTGAACGTGGTTTTTCGCGTGAAACCACGAATCGGTTGTCAGTCCTGAACAAGGAGGCCCAGCATGACACTTGCCAAACCCATCAATAAATACATCGACTATATCGATGCCCCCGAGGACACGTTTGAGCAGTATGTCGAGAAGGCGTTAAAGTACAACTTTCGCTGCGTATTTGCGAACCTTCAGGAGTACGAGACGGGCCGCGCCATGCTCGAGGGCTCTGACATCATCCTTGCCGGCGCCATCGACTTTCCCCAGGGCACTATGACGCTTGAGGAGAAGCTTGCGAGGTTTGAGGAATACGCTGCGTGTGGCTTTACCGAGATTGACTACGTTTTGAATCAGGGGTCGATCGAGAACCGCGATTTTGATGCCATCGAGCGCGAGATGACTACCATTGCTGATTTTTGTCGCGCGCATGGCATCACTGACAAGGTAATCGTCGAGATGTGCAAGCTGGACGGCGACGACGCCGCCAAGCGCCGTGTATGCGAGATCGCGCTGGAGGCCAAGCCGGGATTCCTTAAGACATCGACCGGCAGAAGCTTTGGCGGTGCTAAGCTCGAGGACGTGCGGCTGATGCACGAGGTGCTCGGCGATGCCGTGGCAATCAAGGCGGCGGGCGGTATCCATAATTACGAAGAGGCTTGCGCATTCATCGAGGCCGGCGCCAGCGCGTTAGGCGCATCGGCGGGCATCGCGATCGTCGAGGGCGCACCGACGGATGAGCGTCGCTAGCAGACGTATTTGACCTGAGCGATAAAGCTTCACGACCACACGCCGTTCATGTTCGAGACAATATGACTTTTTGCCCGTTGTAAACGGAGTCGCGATGGGTGTTCTGTATGATGGCTCAGACAAGGTTGTTCAATGACGGGGAGGCATATATGGCTATCAAAGCCATCGCAATGGATATCGACGGTACGCTCACCAACGACCAAAAGGTCATCAGCCCGCGTACGCGCGAGAAGCTGCTCGCGGCGCAGGAGTCGGGCATTAAGCTCATCTTGGCTTCGGGCCGTCCCGCATGGGGGCTGCACGCCTTGGCGCAGGAGCTCGACCTTCAAAACCATGACGGTCTGCTAGTTGCCTTTAATGGTGCGCATGTGGTCGACGCTCAGACCGATGAGGTCCTTTTTGACCAGGCCATGCCGGCTGACGAGCTGCACCGTCTGATTGATCATCTGCGCAATTTCGACGTGATCCCTATGATTTCGCTCGGTCGCGATCTGCATGTCGAGGATTCGTATCGCTGCATGATTACGCTGCCGGATGGCTCGCAGAAAAACATCGTCAAATACGAGCGCGATGCGTGCGACCTTAAGATCCGCGAGGTCGAGAGCTTGCATGAGGTTGCGGACGCTTATCCCGTGGACAAGCTGCTGACGGCGGGCGATCCGGCCTACCTGCAGGCGCATTACGAGGAGATGTATACGCCCTTTAGGCAGACGCTTTCGGGTATGTTTACGGCCGACTGGTACTTTGAGTACACGGCGCCTGGTATCGACAAGGCCCGCGCGCTCGAGGGCGCCCTGCCCAAGCTCGGTATCGATGCCAGCGAGGTCGTATCGTTTGGTGACGGCCAGAACGACAAGTCCATGATTGAGTGGGCCGGCACCGGTGTTGCCATGGGCAACGCAGTCGATGAGGTTAAGGCGGTAGCCCAGATGGTGACCGCCAATAACAACGAAGACGGTATTGCGGTGGCGTTGGATAAGCTGCTGGGTTAGAATCGCCGATAATGCATGGTTCGGGCGCCTGCTTACAGGCGCCCTTTTGTTAGGGAGGGTGCCGTGTCCGCATTTCCGTTCGACGCCGTTATCTTTGACATGGACGGCGTCATTGTCGATACCGAGTATTACTACCTGGGCGAGACTGCCGCGTTTGCCAAGGAGCTTGGGCTTAACCTGACTCAAGAGGAGTTGAATGGGCAGGTTGGTACCTCGCATCAGTTCTTCCTGCATATGCTGGTCGATTGGTTTGAGCGCGCCGGTAAGGGGCATTTTACTGGCGAGGAAGCGTTGGCCCGTTGGGATGAGTGGGCGCATGAGCGTCCGCGCGACTATCAGACTTTGATTAACCCAGGCGCCGTGGATACGATTCGAGAGCTGCCGCGCCGGGGCGTTCGCGTGGCGCTTGCCAGCTCGTCTCCCATGGATAGCATCGAGGAAGTGCTCAATGCGTGCGGGCTGTCGGATGCCTTTGAGTATGTGGTGAGCGGCGAGCAGTTTAAGGAGAGCAAGCCCGAGCCCGACATCTACCTGCATGCGCTGGACCTGCTGGGGCTGCCCGCGAATCGCTGCTGCTGCGTTGAGGATTCCGTTCCGGGCATTACCGCGGGTAAGCGAGCCGGCCTGACGGTCATTGCCAAGCGCGAGGAGCGCTTTGGCTTTAGCCAGGATGCCGCGGACAAGATTATCGACCAGCTGCCGGAGCTACTGGAACTCGCGTAGATCCTGGGCGGTACTGCTGTCACAACAGTGGTTCCGTTGGCATAAGAGAGGGGCGCGCTATGGCATTTAACGTGAGCGCACTGGGGTTTGGCGACAACGTCGTCGACCGCTACGAGCATATTCGCACGATGTATCCGGGTGGCAATGCGGTGAACTTTGCCGTGTATGCCAAGAAATGCGGAGCCGCGCGCTCCGCGTATATGGGCATCTTTGGTAATGACGCTGCTGCTGAGCATGTGATTGCGAGTCTTGAGGATGAGGACGTTGAGCTTGCCAAGTGCAAGCAGCTCATCGGCGAGAACGGTGCGGCACGCGTGACCGTCGTTAACGGCGACCGTGTTTTCCTTGGCTCCAATGAGGGCGGCATCCGTGGTGATGCGCGCTATGTGCTCGATCGCTTTGACCTTGCGTACGTGAAGCAGTTCGACGTAGTCCACTCGGGCAACTATTGCTTTACCGAGCGTGAACTTCCCAAGTTGAAGGCCGCGGGCATCACGGTTTCGTTTGACTTCTCGGACGATTCGACCGACGAGTACTACGAGCAGATTGCTCCCTACGTTGACTTCGCGTTCTTTAGCGCGGCAGACGCCGCGAGTGAGGATGAGATTCGCGAGCGTCTGGCATGGGTGAGGAGCCTAGGTCCGCGTTTCGTATCGGCAACGGCTGGCGCTGAGGGCTGCATTGCCTATGATGGCGATCGTTATTACCGCCAACTGGCTAAGCCGGTAACGGATATGAAGGACACCATGGGTGCGGGCGACTCATTCCTGACTTCGTTCCTGATGTGTTACCTCGATTCCGTCAAGCGTGGCGAGGATGGTGCCGAGGCCATCGAGCGTGCACTCGACTTTGCGGCGGGGTTTGCTTCGACCGTATGCGGCATGGAAGGCTCCTGGGGCCATGGAGTGCCGATTTCCGAATAGGTGAGCAGTCCCGGGGAGTCGAATTGTCGCCCCCCGGGACTCCATGGACAAAAAATGCTAAATATGAGTACTGTCACTAATTTAGTAACAGCGAAATTAAGCTTTTGAGGGCCTAGTTGGGTGTCTGCGAGCGATTAAAACCTGCTAAAAATGACTTTAACCACCTTAAAGTGCCTTGATAATGGATGGCTGTACATTATCAAGGCACTATTTTGCCGTAAAATAATGTTACTGGATTTGCAACAGTACTCATATTTGACATTTTTTGCCCACAGGGGTTAGCGAAGGTCAAATACAGAGCGCGCATTTGCTAAAACTGCCGACTCAATGTGCTTAGCGTCACAGTTTTTGAGTGAGGCAATGCGCATCGAGGTCCTTGTGAGCGATTTGATGAGCGACTGCGCGCTTGTTTCTGTGTTTGCCTCCGCTGGTGCATCGGTCTCGAGCAGTAAACGATCGAGTGGAATCTGTCGTGCGTATTCGCGTCCTCGTTTAGACGCGAGCATGCGTTCGTTGACGGAAAAATAACAGTCCGCATCACGCGCGCGGACGAGTTCGTCCGAAGTGCCGCTAAACCAGTGGAAGATGATAACGGGGGAGTCGGGGTTTGGGATGAGTAGTCCATGCGATTCGAGGACGTCCAGTACGGCTCCTGCCGAACGAACGGCGTGAATTGATATCACGCGCCCGGTAAGAGGATGCTGCACGAGTGTATCGCAGAGCCGGTCAAATGCCTGTATTTGTAGCGGCTCACTTCCGGCAAAGCGTGCGGAAAAGTCGAGTCCCACCTCGCCGATGTAGCGCTCTTGGGCAGCAACTTCGCAAAGCAGATCGAC
>CAJKZP010000073.1:0-10109 GCA_905204415.1 uncultured Collinsella sp.
TGGCCGTACCATCAAGGCCATTCGCACGCTCGCCCGTGCACTGGCCGCTCGCCTCGACACTGCTGTCGAGGTAGAGGTTCTGGGCTAGGACCTTGAGGTCCCAGTACAAAAACATCGCCCGTGTGGTCAAGCCGCACGGAAGGAAGGGGGAGGTCCTCGCGCAGCCGCTGCGGGGGCTTCCTTCTGTATTAGAGCCGGGTATGCGCGTCGCCCTGACGCCGCCGGCGCTCAAGCGCGACCGCTTTTGCACGGTCGTGTCCGTCACCGATACGGGCGATGGCGATCTGGTCTCGTTTGAGGGCATTGACGACTTGACGGCCGCCGAGGGCATCACGGGATGCTACGTGCTGGCAAATCGTGACGACTTCGAGCTCGATTCGCTCGACGCTGCCTATACCGACCTGTTGGGTCGCGAGGTGGTCGACGAGCGCTTCGGTTCGCTCGGCACGATCGTCGAGATCATGTCGACGCCCGCTAACGATGTTTGGGTTGTCGAGGGCGATCGGTACGGCGAGGTACTGATTCCCGTGATCGAGCAGGTTGTGCTCGATCTTCCCGACACAGGAACAATTTCCGTCCATGTTATGGACGGCCTGATCGATATGGACAAGTAGGGAGGACAACATGCTGATTGAGACCCTTTCGGTCTTTCCCGAGATGTTTGAGCCCGTCATGTCCACATCGATTTTGGGCCGCGCCCGCAAGGCCGGCCTTTTTGATTTTAAGGCGTATAACCTGCGCGACTGGACGCACGACCGCCATCGTACCGTCGATGACGAGCCGTACGGCGGCGGGCAGGGCATGCTCATGAAGGTCGAGCCTATCGCAGAGGCCATCGAGGCCATTAGCGCGGAGGGTCCCAAGCCCACTGTGGTGTTCTTTACCCCCTGCGGCGAGCCCTTTACGCAGCATGTGGCCGAGCGCCTGCTCAAAAGTGAGCGCCTGTTGTTTGTGTGCAGTCGCTACGAGGGCGTCGACGAGCGTGCGTATGCGTATGCCGATGAGCGTCTGTCGATCGGCGACTACGTGCTTACGGGCGGCGAGCTTCCCGCTATGGTCGTTGCCGATGCCGTCGTACGCCTGATTCCCGGCGCCCTGGGCGACGAGATGAGCAACGTCGACGAGTCGTTCTCGACCGCCGAGGACGGAGGACTGCTCGAGTACGCGCAGTACACCCGCCCCGCCGAGTTCAACGGCGAGGGCGTGCCGCCGGTGCTCGTGAGTGGCGATCACGCCAAAGTTGACGCATGGCGTCGCAAGAACGCCATCGAGCGCACCTGCCGCTGGCGTCCCGACCTGATCGAGACTGCGCGGCTCACGCCCGAGGAGCGCGCTTACGCGCAGGAGATCCTTGACGCTTCGTATTCGCAGAGCGAGGAGTGAGTATGGTTCCTACGCAACATTCCGCGTTGAGGGGCGCTTTTGAGTGGATTGCGGTCATCGCGATCGCGCTCGCGGCCACCTTCCTGATCCGCACCTTTGTGGTCGAGCCCTTTGTGGTGCCCACCGGCTCTATGGAGGACACAATCGAGATTGGCGACCAGATCTTGGCGCAAAAGGTGAGCCTCGAGCTCGGTCAGCCCGTCAAGCAGGGCGATATCGTGGTGTTTCACAACCCCGATGGCACCTCCGAGCATGATGTTCTTGTCAAGCGCGTTATTGCCGCGGCGGGCCAGACGGTCGACCTGCAGGATGGCAAGGTGGTCGTTGACGGCCAAGCGCTCGACGAGGACTATACGACGGGCATGAGCTGGCCACTTTCGGTCCAAGCGCCCGGCGCTCAGGTAAGCTATCCCTACACCGTTCCCGACGGGTGCGTGTGGGTGATGGGCGACAACCGCGAAAACTCTGCCGACTCACGCTACTTTGGTCCCGTCGATCGCTCTGATTTGATCGCTGTGGCGCTTGTGCGCTACTGGCCGCTCAACCGCATCGGCGCTATCGACTAAAAACCGCTATAGTACAGTACCTAACCGTGTAATCGTTTCGACGAGGGGATATTAGAGGCATGAACGCTTCATCGCTTTCCTTCCAAGACATCATCCTGCGCCTCCAGCAGTACTGGGGCGAGCAGGGCTGCGTCATTATGCAGCCCTATGACTCCGAGGTCGGTGCCGGTACCTTCCATACCGCGACCACGCTGCGCTCGCTCGGTCCCGCCGAGTGGCGCACCTGCTATGCGCAGCCCTGCCGCCGTCCCGCCGACGGCCGCTACGGCGAGAACCCCAACCGCATGCAGCACTACTATCAGTTCCAGGTGCTCATCAAGCCCTCGCCGGTCAACGCCCAGGAGCTCTACCTGGGTTCACTGGCCGCCATTGGCCTGGACCCCAACGACCATGACGTCCGCTTTGTCGAGGACGACTGGGAGAGCCCGACCCTTGGCGCCTGGGGCCTTGGCTGGGAGGTCTGGCTCAACGGCATGGAGGTCACGCAGTTTACGTACTTCCAGCAGGTGGGCGGCATCGAGGTTGACCCCGTGCCCGTCGAGATCACCTATGGCCTGGAGCGTATCGCCATGTACGCCCAGGGCGTTAACTCGGTCTACGACCTGGTGTGGAGCTACCTGCCCGACGGCACGCCCATGACCTATGGCGACGTGTTCCTCGAGAACGAGCGCGAGTTCAGTGCCTATAACTTTGAGGTCGCCAACGTCGAGATGATGCGTCAGAAGTTTGACGACTACGAGGCCGAGTGTCATTCCTGCTTGGAGCGTAAGCTGCCGCTGCCGGCATATGACTGCGTCATGAAGTGCAGCCACGCTTTCAACCTGCTCGATGCCCGCGGCGCGCTGTCCGCGGTCGAGCGTGCCAACTACATCCTGCGCGTCCGCGCCGTCGCCAAGGCGTGCTGCGAGGCCTATATGGCCGAGGTCGCCGGAGTCAACGAGAATGCCGACCAGGAAGGCGAGGTGGCGTAAGCCATGGCAGACGCTAAGGATTTCCTGTTTGAGATCGGTACGGAGGAAATGCCCTCCGCGCCGCTGAACAATGCCGTCAAGCAGCTTGGCACCATGATTGCCAAGGGTTTGGACGATGCCGGTCTGGCCCATGGCGAGGTCCGTGTGATCTCGAGCCCGCGTCGCCTGGCTGCGCTCGTGGCCAATGTCGCCACTGCGACCGATGAGGTCCATGAGGTCAAGCGCGGTCCCGCGGCCAACATTGCGTTTGATGCCGACGGCAACGCCACCAAGGCCGCCCAGGGCTTCGCCCGCAAGTGCGGTGTGGCTGCCGAGGACCTGGTCCGTCGTGAGGACACCGACGGTCGCGAGTACGTGTTCGCCGAGAAGAACATTCCCTCCGCACCGGCTACGCCGATCCTGACGGCCCTGTGCGAGAAGACTATCGCCGGCCTGCAGTGGCCCAACTACCGCAGCCAGCGCTGGGGCCACGAGCACGCTACGTTTGTTCGTCCGGTCCGTTGGATCTGCTGCCTTTTGGGCGAGGACGTCGTGCCCGTGTCGTTTGCCGATGTGACGAGTGGCAACACCACGCGTGGCCATCGCGTACTTGGCCCTGGCGACCATGTGGTTGCCAGCCCCGCCGTCTACGAGCAGGTGCTCGAGGACGCCGGCGTGCTTTCCGCCGAGCGCCGTCGTGAGGCCATCCTCGCCGGTATCGCCGAGGTCGAGGCTGCTCGCCCCGGCTGCCATGTCGATACGCCCAAGAAGGTCTTCGAAGAGGTCATCAACCTCTGCGAGTGGCCGACGGTGCTCGTCGGCACCTTCGACGAGGAGTTCCTCAAGGTCCCGCATGAGATCATCTGCGAGTCCATGCTCACCAACCAGCGCTACTTCCCGATCTATGACGGCGAGGGCAAGCTGACGCGTGAGTTTGTGGTCGTCTCCAACAGCAAGCCCGAGAACGCCGAGCGCGTGATCGACGGTAACGAGCGCGTCGTGCGCGCCCGTCTGGACGACGCAAAGTTCTTCTACGAGGAGGACCTGAAGATCTCCCTCGACGAGTTCCGTGAGCGTTTGGCCAAGGTCGCCTTCCAGGAGAAGCTCGGTAGCGTGCTCGCCAAGTCCGAGCGCATTGAACAGCTCGCGCTCGCTATCGCCCGCGAGGCTCACCTAGGCGCCCATCTTGCCGCCGACGCTGCTCGCGCCGCGCACCTGTGCAAGGCCGACCTGGTGTCCAACGCCGTCGTCGAGTTCACGAGCCAGCAGGGCGTGATGGGCGGTTATTACGCGACCGCGATGGGGGAGAACGACGAGGTCGCCCATGCTATTCGCGATCACTATCGTCCTCGCTTTGCCGGTGACGAGCTGCCCGAGGGCACCGCTGGCTGCATCGTGGCCTGCGCCGACAAGCTCGATACCATCGCCGGTATCTTTTCCATCGGCGAGCCCCCGACCGGCTCATCGGACCCCTATGCGCTGCGTCGTGCCGCTATCGGCATCATCAACATCCTGCGCGACCGCCTGCCGATCGACCCCACGTCGCTCATCGACTTCGCTCTCGAGCTCTACAGTGAGCAGGGCATTGAGTTCAATGCCGCCGAGGTCGCCCAGCAGGTCCGTGACTTCTTCCATGGCCGCTTGGTGAGCATGGCCCGCGACGAGAAGATTCCTGCCGATACCGTCGCCGCCGTCTCCGCGGTGCACATCATCGCCCCGTCCGTCTTCTTCGCCCGCTGCGCTGCGCTCGACGAGGCCCGCAAGAACGATGCCGAGACCTTCGACAACCTGGCTACCGCCTATGCCCGCGCCGCGCACATCTCCAAGCCCGAGCTGGGTGCGGAGTACGATCGCAGCCTGATGGGCGAGGCCGAGCTCGCGCTTGCCGATGCGTCCGAGGCTGCCCAGACCGCTGTCGATGCCGCCCTTGCTGCCGAGGATTACCCGGCCGCATTTGTCGCCCTCGCCGCCCTGCGTGCCCCCATCGACCGCTTCTTCGATGAGGTTATGGTCATGGACAAGGATGAGCAGCTCCGCGATAATCGCCTTAAGCTGCTCAACCGCTTCGAGGCCGTTTTCTCCGGCATCGCCAACATCGGTGAGCTTGCCCGCAAAAAGTAAGCCAGCTTGCGCATAAGCGCAAAAGGAGCCCCGCATGGATTGCCCGGTCACCGCTCGTCCCACCGTTATCGTTATCTCCGACTCGCTCGGTGATACCGCTTGTGAGGTGGTGCTTGCGGCGTCCGGGCAATTTGATGAAGGGGCTTTTCGCGTTTTACGCCTGCCCAAGGTGACCTCCGTGGAGCAGGTTAAGTCATTTGTGGGGCCGCGCGTCGATGCGGACCATCGGGATATTGCCGTGTTTCACACCATTGTCGATCCAGCGCTTCGCGCCCGCGTGCTCGATTACCTGGGTATGCTGCATATTCGCTCGGTCGACCTGATTGGCCCGACGCTCGCCGTGCTATCGTCGCTTATCGGTGTGCCGCCCAAGGGCGTTGCGGGCGTGATTCACAGGACCGATGACCGCTATTTCCATCGCATTGAGGCTATGGAGTATTTCGTTGAGCACGATGACGGGCGCGGTTCCGACGATCTGTCGGGTGCTGATATCGTGCTTTTTGGTGTATCGCGCACGTCCAAGACGCCGCTGTCGATGTATTTGGCCTATCAGGGTTACAAGGTTGCCAATGTTCCTTTGGCCCATGGCATGGAGCCGCCGAAGTCAATTTACGAGATTGACCCAATGCGACTGTTTGGCCTGATTTCGACCGTCGACGTTATTTCTGAGATTCGCGATAGCCGGTTGGGCGATGATTACGCCCGTGCCGTTGCCGGCTCCTATGCCGAGCCCGAGAGTGTGCGCAGCGAGCTCGAGGAAGCCCGTGCCCTCATGAAGCGCCTAGGCTGCTTTGTGGTGCGTACCGACGGCAAGGCCATCGAGGAGAGCGCCTCCGAGATTATAAGTCACTTGGAGGAAATCCAAGAAGCCCGTGCCCGCCGCGCCGCCCGCCGAGCCCAACAAAAGTAGCTAATTTGGGACGGGGCTTTTTTAGCTACCCCGGCTGAGGTCGCGATCTTTTTGGTCGATTGCCTGCGGGGGCAGCTAAAAAAGCCCCGTCCCAAATTAGCTACTTATGGTAAAGCGATTTAGCAAGAAACTTGCATTTGACCTGCAAGTTTGCTGCATTGGTATCTTCATAAGGTAACCACCTTTACCTACCGTTTACCGCCATATTTACCACGTTTACCAAACCCCGCGCCCTCTGCGCAAGCCCGCTCAATGCCCGCCGTATAGTTCCCTCACGGCCTGCATTAGGCGGGTCGATTCGTCAACACGGTCGTGCGCGTAAGCGCATGGAAGGGGAAGTATCGTGAGCGATTGCAAGAGGGTTTACCGTTTTGGAACCGACGCCCGGGGCACCTGTGTCACTGAAGGCGACAAGTCCATGAACTTCGTGCTTGGCGGCAAGGGCGCAAACCTTGCCGAGATGAGCCGCATCGGCCTGCCGGTTCCCGGTGGCTTTACCATTACCTGCCAGACTTGCGTCGAGTACTCCGGTGCCGGCAACGTGTGGCCCGAGGGCGTACTCGATGAGATCGTTGCCGCCGAGGCGGACCTCGAGGCCCGCTGCGGCAAGAAGCTCGGCGACGCCTCCGATCCGCTGCTCGTGTCGGTTCGTTCGGGCGCTCCGTTCTCCATGCCCGGTATGATGGACACGGTCCTCAACTTGGGCCTCAACGACGACTCCGTTCAGGGTCTCATCGCCCAGACACAAAATTCGCGTTTTGCCTGGGATAGCTACCGCCGCTTTATCCAGATGTTCTCCAACGTCGTCATGGGTGTTGACGCCGACCTGTTCGAGAACGCCCTGACCCAGGCCCGCCTGGTCGCCGGTGTTCGCGTCGATTCCGAGCTTTCGGCCGAGGATCTGCAGGAGCTCGTCGAGGCCTTCAAGGGGATCTTCTCCGAGAACGTCGATGCCGCCTTGTACCCCGAGCTCGAGGCCGTCGACGGCAAGCCCGTCTTCCCGCACGATCCGGAGCTTCAGTTGCGCCTTGCCATCCAGGCCGTCTTTGGCAGCTGGATGAACGAGCGCGCTTGCATCTACCGCAAACAGCACGGCATCTCTGACGAGCTCGGTACTGCCGTCAACGTCCAGGCCATGGCCTTTGGCAACAAGGGCGAGACTTCTGCGACCGGTGTTGCCTTTACGCGCAACCCGGCCGACGGCACCAAAGAGTTCTATGGCGACTTTTTGGTAAACGCCCAGGGCGAGGACGTTGTCGCCGGTATCCGTAACACCGAGCCCATCGCCGACCTCAAGACCACTCCGGGCCTTGAGTCCGCGGGCGAGGAGCTCGAGCGCGTCTTCCTGACGCTCGAGGATCACTATCGCGATATGTGCGACATCGAGTTCACCATCGAGCAAGGTAAGCTCTGGATGCTCCAGACCCGCGTGGGCAAGCGCACTGCTACCGCCGCCCTGCGCATCGCCATCGAAATGGTCGAGGAGGGTCTGATTACTCGCAAGGAGGCCGTGAGCCGCATCGATCCTGCGCAGCTCGACCAGCTCCTTCACCCGCAGTTCGACGCCTCCAAGAAGTACGAGGCTCTGGCCAGCGGTCTGAACGCCAGCCCCGGTGCCGCCGTGGGCGAGGTCGTGTTCTCGAGCGATGACGCCGTCGCGCGCGCCAACGAGGGTCACAAGGTTATCCTGGTCCGCTGGGAGACCAACCCCGACGACCTGAAAGGCATGGTCGCCGCCGAGGGCATTCTGACAAGCCACGGTGGCAAGACGAGCCATGCCGCCGTTATCGCTCGCGGTATGGGCACACCCTGCGTCTGCGGCGTCGAGCGCTTCCACATTGACGCGGCTGAGAAGGTCGTACGCATCGAAGGCAGCGATCGTGTGCTGCACGAGGGCGATGTCATCTCCATCGACGGCACCCAGGGTATCGTCGTCGACGGCGCCGTTGATCTGGTTTCTGCCGAGCTCACCGGCGACCTGGACACCATTCTGTCCTGGGCCGACGAGATTCGTCTGGACGAGACCTGTGGCCACGCCAACCATGTGCGCGTCAACGCCGACAACCCCGAGGATGCCGCGCTCGCCCTCGAGTTTGGCGCCGAGGCCATCGGCCTGTGCCGTACTGAGCATATGTTCCTTGGCGACCGTAAGAACATCATCCAGAGCTTTATCCTGTCTGACGATGAGGTCGTGAAGCGGCAGGCCCTGGCCGACCTGCTCAAGGTTCAGACCGAGGACTTCCTGGCGATGTTCAAGACCATGTCCGGTCGCGATGTGGTCGTTCGCCTGCTCGATCCGCCGCTTCATGAGTTCCTGGATAATCCGCGTGAGCTCGAGGTCTCCATCATCAAGAAGGAGGCCGCCGGCGCCAGCGAGGAAGAGCTCGCCGCCCTGCGTGCCCGCCTGCGCCGTATCGACGGTATGGTCGAGTCCAATCCGATGCTCGGCCTGCGCGGTGTGCGCCTGTCTGTCGTTTTTAGCGATCTGCCGCTCATGCAGGTTCGCGCCGTGGCCACGGCTGCTGCACGTCTTATCAAGGAGGGCGTCGACCCGCGCCCCGAGATCATGGTTCCGCTCGTTTCCATCACGGCCGAGCATGTCCAGACCCGCGAGGTTATCGAGCGCGTAATCGCCGAGGTTTCCGACGAAGAGGGCGTCGAGCTCAATATTCCCGTGGGCACGATGCTCGAGCTGCCGCGCGCCTGTATGGTCGCCGACGAGATCGCCCATCACGCAGACTTCTTCTGCTTTGGCACCAACGACCTCACCCAGACCACCTTCGGCTTCTCACGCGACGATGCCGAGGCCAAGTTCATCCCGCTGTACATGCACAAGAAGATCCTGAAGGACAATCCCTTCGAGACCATCGACGCGGCGGTACTCGAGCTCGTGCGCATGGCCGTGGAGAAGGGTCACGCCACCAACCCCGACATGCACTTTGGCGTGTGCGGCGAGCACGGCGGCGACCCTAAGTCCATCAAGGGCCTGTTTAACGTGGCCGACGTGGACTATGTGTCCTGTTCGCCCTATCGCGTACCCCTCGCACGTCTTGCTGCCGCCCAGGCAAAGCTCGAGGCCAAGCGTTCCGCCTAACGTTATGGGTTTAGACGCCTAGCGTAGTCCCCTTCATGCCGCCCGTCTCATTCGTGAGACGGGCGGTTATCATGTGCGGGTTTTTGTCTTTTTGTCTGCGTAAAAAATTGTTCTTGCAGCAGAAACCCGCGCGTGTATACTCGAATACGTTTGTTCAACTACGTGCCGGCCAAGTTGGTACGGCACCTCTAGAAGAGTAAGGAATTGCACATGGATTACATCCGCGCAATCGAGCGTCAGCAGATCCGCGAGGACATCCCGCAGGTCCGCGTTGCCGACAACGTCAAGGTTCACTACCGCATTAAGGAAGGCGACCGCGAGCGCATCCAGGTTTTCCAGGGTGACGTCATCCGCATGGCCGGCGCCGGTGCCCGTGAGACCTTCACCGTCCGCAAGATTTCCTTCGGTGTCGGTGTTGAGCGTACCTTCCCGCTTCACAGCCCCAAGATCGCCAAGCTCGAGGTTGTCCGTCATGGTCGCGTCCGTCGCGCCAAGCTGTACTACCTCCGCGACAAGGTGGGCAAGGCTGCTCGCATCCCTGAGAAGCGCTAAGAAGATCGCAGCGTCTGTCCACTCGTTTGGACACAAGGGTCACCTTCGGGTGGCCCTTCTTTTTATCTGATTTGCATGCAAGGAGGGCCTGGTATGGCCAACATGACGAGCTCGGTTTCGGCATCGCAGGTTGCCGGCGAGCTGGCGAGTGCCACGTTCGAGGAGATTCCCGCCCTCGTGGAGCATTATCGCGAGGATCCGCGCCAGCAGGTTATCAAGGCTTGCGAGCGTGCCCTTAAGCGCCATGCCAAGGAGCTCGCCGAGCGCGAGCGCGTCAACGGCATGTACGAGCTTATGCATGAGCTCGGCGGTGATGGCGTGGTCGTGGGCGTCGACGAGGTGGGCCGTGGCTCGGTAGCGGGGCCCTTGACCGTGTGTGCCGTGTGTCTTCCGATGGAGCCGCGCATCTGGGGCATCAACGATTCCAAAAAGCTCACGCCGGCGCGCCGCGAGCTGCTCTCGGTGAAGATTGCCGAGGTGGCGACGGCGATCGGCTTTTGCCATATCGCTCCTGCGGATATCGATGAGATGGG
>CAJKZP010000074.1:0-10101 GCA_905204415.1 uncultured Collinsella sp.
CATGCGAACCTCCAGTCCGGACCGCCCCGCGGTCCAACTTTCTGTCCGCACCCCCCATTCAAGCTCAAAGTGGGAGATTATCCACTCTCATTTGCTATGCGTCCGAAAATCCACGCTCGTTTGTTTTCTGCCTACATTTGGAGGAAGAGCTCGTGGAGGCGGGTATCCTCGTCGAGTTCGGGGTGGAAGGTTACGCCGAGCTGGTTGCCTTGGCGGGCGGCGACGATACGGCCGTCGACTTCGGCTAGGGCCTCAGCGTCGCCGTGCACTTCGACGATACGGGGCGCGCGGATAAACGTCAGCGGCACCTCACCGTCGATGCCGGCGACGGATCCTTGAGTGCGAAAACTGCCGAGCTGTCTGCCATAGGCATTACGCTCAACGAGTACGTCCATGGTTGCCAGGCGCGGCGTTCCTTTATCGTCGTGTGCGGCAAGATTGCGCGCCAATAGAATCAAGCCGGCGCAGGTGCCAAGGACGGGCATGCCTTCAACAATGTGGGTGCGAAGCTCATCGAGCATGCCGAGCTCGGCAAGTAGCTTGCCCTGAACGGTAGACTCGCCGCCGGGGAGTACCAGACGGTCAAAGTCCTGCTTCAAATCAGCCGCCTGTCTCAACTCAATACAACGTGCGCCCAGCTCGTACAGCCTCGCCTCATGCTCGGCAAAAGCGCCTTGGACCGCCAGCACGGCGACCGTTTGGTCTGCGTAATCACTCATGTGCGATCCTTTCTGCTGGACTAGCGCCCGCGCTCCTCCATGATGATTTCGATCTCGTCGGCGTTGATGCCCACCATGGCCTCGCCCAGGTCTTCCGAAAGCTCGGCGATGAGCTTGGCATCGGTGAAGTTTGCCACGGCCTTGACGATGGCGGCGGCGCGCTTGGCGGGGTCGCCGCTCTTAAAGATGCCCGAGCCGACAAAGACGCCCTCGGCGCCCAGCTGCATCATCAGCGCGGCGTCGGCGGGGGTCGCTACGCCGCCGGCGGCAAAGTTCACGACGGGAAGCTTGCCCGTGGCATGGACCTCGCGCACCAGCTCGACCGGAACCTGTAGTTGCTTGGCTGCCTCAAAGAGCTCATCGTCGCGCAGGGCAACAACGTCGCGGATCTGCTTCTGGATCTTGCGCATGTGGCGCACGGCCTGGACCACGTCGCCCGTGCCCGGCTCGCCCTTGGTGCGGATCATCGTGGCGCCCTCGGCAACACGGCGCAACGCCTCGCCCAGATCGCGGGCGCCGCAGACAAACGGCACGTCAAACTGGGCCTTGTCGATGTGATAGACGTCATCGGCAGGGGAAAGAACCTCGGACTCGTCGATGTAATCGATCTCGATGGCCTGCAGGACCTGCGCCTCGACAATGTGCCCGATGCGGCACTTGGCCATAACGGGGATGGAGACGGCCTCTTGGATGCCCTTGATCATCTTGGGGTCGCTCATGCGCGAGACGCCGCCTGCGGCACGGATATCGGCCGGGATGCGCTCAAGTGCCATGACGGCGCAGGCGCCCGCCTCCTCGGCGATGCGTGCCTGCTCGGGCGTGGTGACGTCCATGATGACGCCGCCCTTGAGCATCTGCGCGAGCTCGCGATTGAGTTTGACCCGATCGGCCTTGCTGGTCTGTTCTGCCATGGTTGCTCCCTTTGTTGGCATGTGCATTGCTTGACGGAACATCCTATCGGGGAGCTGGGTATGGCGAAATACTCAGTTTTCGAGATAATAACAAGGCCAGACTAATACCAGATTGAACAGCGCGATAAGGTCAGGTGGCAAACACATGCTTGACTATAATTTGGAAAAACGCGGCGAAGCATCGCTCTATGAGTATGTTTACCAGCAAATTCGAGATGATATCGTAGCTGGACGCATTGCGGCGGGGGAACATCTTCCGTCTAAGCGCGCCTTTGCCAGTCATCTGGGAATCAGTGTCATTACCATCGAGAATGCATATAACCAGTTACTTGCCGAGGGCTATATTTGTTCAATGCCGCGTCGGGGCTACTACGCTTGCGAGCTTCCGGATGCACCGGTTTTGCCTTTGACTACGGGGAGCATCGACCGAGATACCGTCTCTGTGGGCCCCAGCGCGCATGATGCCGATGGACGGACCGAGCGATTCGATACACTTTCTCCTTCCGCTTTGGAGGCGGCGCGGCTTTGGCAAAGCGCGCTACGGGCGACGCTGACATCCGAAGACGAACGCGAGGTCTTTTCGCCCGCACCGGCACAGGGCACCGCTCGGCTACGACGCGCAATTGCTCACCATCTGCGTGGGACGAGGGGCATGAATGTCGATCCCAATAACATCGTTATCGGCGCGGGCGCCCAGCTGCTCGATACCATGTTGGTTCAGTTGCTTGGCGCGGACAAGGTGTATGCCGTTGAGGACCCGGGCTATTTGCGTCTGACGCGCATCTATCAGGCTATGAGCTGCAAAGTTCGACATATCCCGTTGGATGATGAGGGCGTGGGCTTGAGCACTCTGCAGAAAAGCGGGACCGATGTCCTTCACCTGATGCCGTCCCATCAGTATCCGACCGGCCTTGTGACGAGCATTGCGCGTCGCTATGCCCTGCTGAGCTGGGCCGCCGAGCAGCCGGGCCGGTATCTCATCGAAGATGACTTTGATTGTGAGTTTCGCCTTGCTGGTAAGCCGATTCCCGCGCTCGCGTCGATCGATGCCGCCCAGTCGGTTATCTACACCAACACGTTTTCGAAGAGCCTGTCATCGGCGCTGCGTCTAGCGTACATGGTGTTGCCCGATGAGCTGATGGAGCGGTTTAGGCGCAGCCTTGGTTTCTACGCCTCGTCGGTGAGTTCTGTTGACCAGGTCGCTTTGGCACGTTTGCTGGAATCGGGTGATTACGAGCGGCATGTGAACCGCGTGCGTGTTCGTGCTCGCGAGGCGCGTGATGGCCTGGCGGCGCTTGTACGGAAAGCGTTTCCGGCAGGGGAGGTCTCGATCGAGCATGCGGACGCGGGCCTTTACTGCACTGTTGTTGCGGAGCGCGGAACGGGTGGAAGCTCTTTTGCGCGGGCTCTCACGCGCTCGGGTATTCCGTTTATCGATATCAGTGACTGTTATTGGTGTGCCGATGGTGCATTTGTCCCTGAAAACTCAAGTCAAATTCTTGTTCAGTATGACGATCTGAATCCAAAAGTGCTAACTACCTTGGAATTGCAGCTAATGGGGGGCGCTCTGCAATCTAAGTGAGTAGACTTTTGGCATTTTGGCGACCAAGCCGTTTTACCACAAGCTATCTACCTGCGACTTTATAAAGCAATTTGGCTGGTCTGCACGGCAAGTTCGAAAAAGTCTACTCACTTGCCGCGCAAAGCTTCTGCATGAGAAAAAAATGGGGTTTTCAACAGTGCTTCGTCCAGCTCTCGGCAAGCTTTTGGTCAGTTGGGGAGGGCTGTTGAAAACTTAGCAGTCCGTTCGGTGCCATTTTTGTTGCGTTCGCGCCAATGCGAGACCGATTGGGTTGAAATCCGTGTTTTCCTGTGCCTATGAAGGATCTACTTTGTGACATATCGGCTTTTAGGTACTGGCGTTTGCCTCCTCAAGTCCGCGCTTTGTGTCCGCCGTTTCCACGACCGGAAGAAGACCGGCAGCGATATGATCTCGCCCGCAACCCGACGGCTGCAGTCGCGCTCGGTTTTCCGTTGTATACATTGGTTCGGACGAGAAACAAACGGACCTGCCCTGTCAGCATTAGGCAGCGGCTGTTCCTTGGTGAGCTCCCCAGGGAATCTGTGTTGGAAACGGAGCATGGATTTTTGGTCACGTCTCCTCTACTGATGGCATTTATCATGTCTCGACATCTGACGGATCTCCAGCTTCTTTTTGTGTTGGCGGAGATGTGTGGCTTGTTTGCGGTGTGTGCTCTGCCGGTGGCGCTTGAGGCGGAGCTTTCGCGTGCAATTGATTCGGGCGAGATTTCGACAACGTTCGGTTGGGTGCGCTGCCCGTCCGAGGACGGCATCACTTCAAGTTTATGGCGTCGAGACGCTTTGGTTTTGGGCAGAGACCTTGACCGTTTTTGTTCAGATGTTTGCGGGATGCGTTACGGCAATAGATTTATGGCGGTATCGCAACTCGTTCCATTGGGTGCCGCGTCGCCTTTTGAGGTCGAGGCGTATTTGTTGCTTGGACTGCCGCGAGCCCTGGGAGGCGAAGGGTTTTGCGGCATAGAGCTCAATGTCGAAGTGACGCTAAGCACAAGTGCTCGAGCGATTGTGGGAAAGTCCCGTGTATATATCGACCTACTTCTCTCTTCGCCGGACGGCAAGCGACAGGTGGCCATTGAATGTCAGGGAAAGGCCTCGCACGGACGCGCAGGGGATGGCTTGCGTGACGCTGACCGCATGACAGCCCTTCAGGCCATGGGCTACGATGTACTTCTCCTGACACACAGACAGATATCCGATGAGGATAGATTCCGCGCGATCGTTAAGGCCGTATGCAGGATGCTCGATGCTGAATATCGTGATAAAAGCTCAGATGAGCAAAGGGCTGAGACATTACTCCGGTCTGAACTATTCGTTGACTGGACAAAATTGGGAGTAATCGACGAAAAGATGCCCGTTAGACACAAAATAGCTCGATCGTGGACGGCTGCGAAACTAAGTGAGTAGACTTTTGGCTTGATGGCGACCAGGCCGTTTTTGCAACAAGTCATTTACCTGCGACTTTATAAAGCAATATGGATGGCCTGCTCGGCAAGTTCCAAAAAGTCTACTCACTTATTTTTTGACGAGAATCCGATGCCTAAGGTGGTCCTATTTCAGGGAGTTAACAAGTTCGTGAGGCACGAAAAAGGCCCGAACCATGCGGTCCGGGCCTTATCGAGCTAAAGATTGTCTCTCAGGCGGTTGGCTTAGCCAAAATAGCGCTTGAGCAGGCCGGCGAAAGCCTTGCCGTGGCGGGCCTCGTCGCGAGCCATCTCGTGCACGGTGTCGTGGATGGCATCGAGGCCAGCGGCCTTGGCGCGCTTGGCAAGATCGGTCTTGCCGGCGGTGGCGCCGTTCTCGGCCTCAACGCGCATCTCGAGGTTCTTCTTGGTGGAGTCGGTCACGACCTCGCCCAGGAGCTCGGCGAACTTGGCAGCGTGCTCGGCCTCCTCGTGGGCAGCCTTCTCCCAGTACAGGCCGATCTCGGGATAGCCCTCGCGATGAGCGACGCGAGCCATGGCCAGGTACATACCGACCTCGGAGCACTCGCCCTCAAAGTTGGCGCGCAGGTCGGCAACGATGTCCTCGGAGACGCCCTCCATCTTGGCGACACCCACGACGTGCTCGGCAGCCCACTCGAGCTGGCCCTCCTCCTGCTTCAGGAAACGAGAACCGGGAACGCCGCACTGGGGGCACTTGAAGTCCTCGGGCAGCTGGTCGCCGTCGAACTCTTCCACATAACCGCAAACGGGGCAAACAAACTTCATGATTCGATCCTTTCGATCGATGGCGATGGGGCGCTTGTCCGGTCCCGTAAGGGCCCTCTCCGGACGTGCGTCTTGACGGGTTCTATTATCCATAAATGCAACCAAATGTGAAGCCTATTAGGAATGATTTTTAATAAAACAATTTTGAGATATGAAGATGTTGATTGATTAACGTTTGGCAGGCCGTCTTTGACCGCCGCTGAGTACAATCGGTCGAGCAAATGTTGACCAATCAACAAATGAGGGAGTTTCCTTTATGCATCTAGCCCGTCGTGCCTGGTGCCGAACATATCAGACGGTTTTTCGCATCGCATTGCCGGTGCTGCCCTATACCGAGCCACGCATTCTGGAGCATGCTGAGGATGTGCCCGCGGTGCTTCAAAAGCGCTCGATCCAGAAGGTCCTTATCGTGACAGACCCTGGTATTGCACGTTTGGGGCTCACGGCATCACTCGAGC
Organism: uncultured Collinsella sp.; assembly: GCA_905204415.1. GTDB lineage: Bacteria > Actinomycetota > Coriobacteriia > Coriobacteriales > Coriobacteriaceae > Collinsella. The sequence continues at coordinate 5,898 of CAJKZP010000074.1, forward strand.
GTGCGCTTACGGCTCAGGGGATTGGCGTTACGGTCTATGCCGAAACGCGTGCGAACCCCACGGTCTCAAACGTGGAAGAAGCGGCGTCCCTGTATCGAGAGCGCGCCTGCCAGGCCATTATCGGCTTTGGCGGTGGCTCGGCCATGGACTGTGCCAAGGGCGTGGGAGCACGTATCGCGCAGCCAAACAAGCCCATCAACAAGATGCGCGGGCTGCTGCGGATTCATCGTCGTCTGCCGCTGCTCATCGCCGTTCCCACCACGGCAGGCACGGGAAGCGAGGTCACGCTTGCGGCGGTAATTACCGATGACGAGACGCACTACAAGTACCCCATTAACGACTTTGTGCTTATCCCGCGCTTTGCGGTGCACGACCCCGAGTTTACGCGCGGTCTGCCCGCCTCCATTACGGGGCAGACGGGCATGGACGCCCTGACGCATGCCGTCGAGGCGTTTATCGGGCGAAGTACTACGCCCTATACGCGCAAGATGGCGCGACAGGCGGTGCAGCTCATCCACGACAATTTGCTCGAGGCCTATGAACATGGCGACGACATGTGTGCGCGTCGGAATATGCTTTCGGCGGCGTATAAGGCGGGTGTTGCCTTTACGCGCTCCTATGTTGGATACGTTCATGCCATCGCACACAGCCTGGGCGGGCGTTACGGGATTCCGCACGGCTTGGCCAACGCTATCATCCTGCCGCATATGCTTCGCGCCTATGGCGAAGCTGCTGCTCCTAAGCTCGCCGATCTCGCCCGCATGGCCGGCATCGCGCCGGTGACCGCGCAGGACAGCCTGGCGGCCGAGGCCTTTATCGATTGGGTCGATCGAATGAACGCCGCCTTGGACATTCCCAAATATGTGGCGGGCATTCGCCGCTCCGACATTCCCGAAATGGCGGCACATGCCGATGCCGAGGCCAATCCGCTGTACCCCGTTCCGCTTTTGATGGCCCGCTCGGAGCTCGAGCATATGTACGAGGTCGTCGCGGGTGGTATGTTTGAGGACGAGAACTAGGAGGGTGCCATGAACACCGAGGAAATTGCGCGCATCGTCGGCGAGCAGCGCGCCTACTTTAAGACGCACGCTACGTTTGATGTCGATGCTCGACGTCGTGCGCTCGTGAGTTTACGCGATGCGGTACGGGCGCACGAGGCCGATATTGCCCATGCGCTCAAGACCGATTTGGGAAAATCGCATGACGAGGCCTATATGTGCGAGATTGGCACATCGCTTTCCGAGATTCGTCATCAGATCGCTCATGTGGCTCAATGGAGTCGTCCGCGCCTGCGTCCGTGCGACCTTGCCAATGCCGTGAGTGTGTGCAAGACGCAAGCCGTGCCCTATGGCGTCACGCTCATCATGGCTCCGTGGAACTACCCGTTTTTGCTGACGCTCGAGCCGCTCGCCGGCGCCCTTGCCGCGGGCAATACCGTGGTCATCAAGCCGAGCGCATATGCTCCGGCGTCGAGCGCGGTGCTCAAGCAAATCTGTGAAGAGGCATTTGATCCGCGCCTGGTGACGGTTGTCGAGGGCGGGCGCGCCGAAAACGAAGCGCTGCTCGATGAGTGCTGGGACAAGATCTTCTTTACCGGTAGCGTTCCGGTCGGCAAACTCGTTATGGAGCGCGCAAGTAAAAACCTTACGCCCGTGACGCTTGAGCTGGGCGGAAAGAGTCCCTGCATCGTGGATGCGACGGCAAACTTGAAGGTTGCGGCACGGCGTATCGCCTTTGGTAAATGGCTCAACGTGGGGCAGACCTGCGTGGCGCCCGACTACCTGCTGGTCGATACGCGCGTGCACGACGAACTGCTGGATCTCATCAAGGAGGAGGTCCGTCGCATGTTTGGCGAGCATCCGTTCGATAACGAGGACTACGGGCATATCGTCAACACCAAGCATTTTGCGCGCGTGCGCGGGCTGATAGATTCCGATAAGGTCGTGCTTGGAGGTACCGCGCGCGAGGCCTCGCTCAAGATCGAGCCGACGATTTTGGACGGCGTGGCCCCCGATGACGCCGTAATGCAGGAGGAGATTATCGGCCCCATCTTGCCGGTGCTGACGTTTGAGAGCCTAGACGAGGCTGAAGCGTTTATTACGGATCGTCCGACGCCGCTGGCCCTGTATATCTTTAGCCAGGACCGTGCGGCTCAGCAGCGCTTTGTGCGCTACGTGCCCTTTGGCGGCGGCTGCGTCAACGACACCATCATGCATTTGGCCACGAGTCATATGGGCTTTGGCGGCATGGGCGCGAGCGGTATGGGCCAGTACCATGGCCGCGAGAGCTTCGATGCGTTTAGTCACAAGAAGAGCATCGTGAACAAGGCAACCTGGCTGGACATGCCGTTTCGGTATGCGCCCTACGCAAGCTGGAAGCACAAATTTGTGCGCATGTTCGTGCATTAGAATCAGATGGTGTAGCGACAAACGGTCGAAAAGGCGCGGGTGGGGCGAATTTGTGTCCGCACGGGCTCGTAGACTTCTCAATAAGGTTAAGCGCCGGTTTATCCGGCCGTTAGAGGAGTTGCTATGTACGAGCCTTCACGTGTTCTTCTGTCATTTCATACCGCAGGATTTCAATATGCCGACGGCGCTTTGGTCCTAGGCGATCTTAAAGTGGGCGATAAACTGACGCTGTGCGCCGAGCGCGATAATCCCCATGATCCCGAGGCGGTTGCGATTTACTGTGGCAACACCAAGCTTGGCTATGTTCCGGGAAACGAGGTCGGCCCGCTGTCCTTGATGATGTATTACGGCCATGAGGACGTATTTGAGGCCCGCGTGCAACAGGTTGCTCCCGAGCGCAGCCCGTGGCATCAGGTGCGTGTTGGACTCTACGTGGTGGATGCACGCTAATCGGTAAGGGAGACTGCCATGTTTGATGACGACGACCAGTTCGATCTGACAGACGATCCGTTTGAGTGGGATATGCTACTCGATGACGATGAGTTGGAGCGGGATCGTAAGAAGCGGCAGGATAAGAATACCCAGGGTGACGCTTCGAAAAAGCAAGACAAGCGCCGCCGCGGACTGTTCGGCGGGTTCTTTGGATAACCGCCGCATCGCTGCGTCTGTATACTTAGCACGAGTTGAACACGTTGCGAAATGAGGACAGAGACGATGATGTGGTTTACCGCCGACCTGCACCTGGGCGATACGAATATCTTGCACGATATGGATCGACCGTTTGGTTCGGTCGAGGAGATGAATCGCAAGGTCATCGATGCCATCAATGAGTGCGTTGCTGCGGACGACCGTCTCTATATTCTGGGTGACTTTACCTATCGCTTGCCCTTGGCGGAGGCGGTGCGCCTGCGCGAGCGTATCGAATGCAAGAATGTGACGCTCATCCGTGGCAACCATGACGGCGACTGGGAAGATCCGGACGCGCCGCATATATGGGAAGACGTGCGCGATTACTTGGAGATTACTCCCGGCTATGCCAAGGGCCATCGTCTGGTTATGAGCCACTACCCCATGCTCAGCTGGAATGGCAAGGCGCGTGGTGCCATCATGCTGCATGGGCATATCCACAGCAGGGGAGACCGCACCAACGCACGCAACCGCGATCGCGAGCGCCCTATCTTTCGCTACGATGTCGGCCTCGACGCCAACGAGTACAAGCCCGTAAGCCGTGACCAGATTCTCGGCTTTTTTGGACTGTAGCTGCAAGTGCAGGTAGAATAAACGCGTCGTGTGGATGGTCTACACGGTGCGTTTTAGTAGGAGCGATGATTCCATGAGGGCTATCCAGCGCATTAACCACAACGCTGCCATCTGCGAAGACGGAGCGGGGCGCCAGCTCATCGCGTTGGGTCGCGGCATCGGCTTTGGCGACATGCCGCACGAGGTCGACCTGGACGTCGTCACGCGCACCTTTTACGGCATCGATTCAAAGTATCTGGCGTTCATCGACGAGGTCGACCCCGAGGTGCTTGAGTTTTCTGCTCAGCTGGCAGATATTGCGACCGGACAGCTTTCGTACGAATTGAGTCCTAATCTGCCCATTACGCTGGCAGATCATATCCAGTTTGCCATTAAGCGCGCCCGTGAACATATGGTGGTGTCGTTGCCGCTCAAGCGCGATCTGGAGCAGCTGCATCCTATTGAGTATCGATTGGGCGAGCTAGCCGTTCGCGGCATTAAGAAAATTTGAGGCTTCGGTAGTTTGTGTGACAAGGGGCTAGCCTAGGCAGCAACGC
>CAJKZP010000075.1:0-10070 GCA_905204415.1 uncultured Collinsella sp.
CGCGCGACCTCACGCCCGAAGAAGTCGTCAAGAAGGCCGGCAACCCGTTCGCGGGCCTCGGCACGGGCGGCCCGGGCTATTCCATCAAGGAGGAGTTCTCCACGAACCCCAACAACAAGCACCTCGACGGCTCGCTGGCCATGGCGCGCTCCCAGGATCCCAACTCCGCCGGCTCGCAGTTCTACTTCTGCCTGGGCGCCCAGCATAACCTCGACTCCGGCTACACCGTCTTTGGTACCACGGTCGAGGGCCTCGATGTGATTTCGCAGCTGCGTGCCGGCGACGAGATCGTCCACGTCGAGATCGTTCACGAGTAAAGGGGACTTCCTTGAATAGCCAGCTGATCCAACAGGGCCGCGCCGCTTATCGCGCGGGTGATTATTCCGCTGCCGCTCAGATGCTCGGTGCGGCAAAGACCCCCAGCGAGATTATGGGCGAGGCCGACCATCTGCGCGGCAACGCCTTGATGCACCTGGGCATGTATGCCGAGGCCGCCGAGGCCTACGCCGCCGCCCTCAACGACGGTACCTATGGCAAGCGCGGCGCGCTGCTCACCAACCGCGGCAAGGCACTTGCTGCCGTGGGCGACTATGCGACCGCAGCCCAGGCGTTCTCTGCCGCAACTCAGGATGCATCCTATGCGACGCCGTTTAAGGCCTATCTGGGTCTGGGCAACGCCCTGTTCCAGTCGGGCGATTATGCCAATGCCGGCACTGCCTTCCGTCAGGCCGCCATCGATGGTGCCAACCCGACTCCCGCCGCTGCCCTTGGTGATCTTGGCCGCTGCTTCATTAAACTCGGCCGTCCGGCAGACGCTGTGGAGACCTATCGTACCGCCATCGACTTTGCCGGCCCGCGCGACGACACGCGTGCGCTTAACGCCGGTATGGGCGAGGCGCTCTCTGCCGCCGGTCGCCCCTCTGACGCGCTCGACGCCTTTAACGCCGCCACCGCCGATGGCATCTACCAGCTCACGCCCGAGCAGGCCGACGAGCTTGCCCGCGTGCAAGATTCCCTTGCTGCGCTTTCGGCCCAGACGGCCATGGCCACGGCTCCGGCTCCCGCGATGGATGCTCCGGCCGTTGACCCGCTCGACCCCACGGGTGCTACCGGTCAGTTTATGCCTGATCCCTCGGACACCGGCTTCTTTACCCTGTCCGAGTCCGAGATGGTTCAACAGGACCGTCAGGATCGTAAGCAGGCCAAGGTCCGTCGTCGCCACCGCCACACGGGTCTTAAAGTCTTCATCGTGCTGCTTCTGCTCATTTTGATCGCCGTGGGCGGTCTGGGCTTTGCCTACACGCGCGGCTTTGGTTTCCCGTCCCAGGAGTCTGTCGTTTCCGATCTGTTCCAGGCTGCCGGCGACGGTGACACGGCAAAGGCCGAGTCTTGCCTGGCCTCGAGCCTGTCCGAGGACGCTAAGTCGATGATCATCTCCTCGATTCCGCAGGGTGCCACTGTGTCCGTCGAAGGCATGGATCAGTCCATGACCGAGACGACCGCTAAGGTGAAGGCATCGCTGTCCAAGGGCGGCGAGCAGGAGTACATCGTCAAATTCGTGCGCTCCGACAACCATATCGGCTGGGCCGTTTCCTCGCTCGATATGGATTTCTCGGCTGCTGACAACCAGTAGTGACCTTATGGGATTTAGCTTTGCCCGGCGCTTCACCGCAAGTGAGGTGCCGGGCTTGCGCTAGTATGATGAGCTAGTAGTTTTCCAGCAATCATCCAACACATCAGGAGTTGCGTTGTTTTCTTTGATGGATATGTTCTTCGGTAGCTATGCGGGCGATCTTGCCATCGACCTCGGCACCGCCAATACGCTTGTCTCCGTGCGCGGCAAGGGCATCGTCATTCGCGAGCCCTCTGTAGTCGCCATCGACAAGAACGACGAGCGCATCCTGGCGGTCGGTATCGAGGCAAAGCGCATGCTCGGCCGTACGCCCGGCAACATCGTGGCCGTTCGTCCCCTGAAGGACGGCGTCATCGCCGACTTCGATGTTACCGAGGCTATGCTTCGCTACTTTATCGACAAGGCGTCCGAGAAGCGCTATCCGTGGACTCCGCGTCCGCGCGTTGTCGTCTGCGTTCCCTCCGGCGTCACGTCGGTCGAGAAGCGCGCTGTCTTTGAGGCCACGATCCAGGCCGGCGCTCGCCAGGCCTATCTGATCGAGGAGCCCATGGCCGCCGCTATCGGCGCCGACCTGCCCGTCGAGGAGCCCACCGGCTCCATGGTCATCGACATCGGCGGCGGTACCACCGAGGTTGCCGTTATCGCTATGGGCGGCATCGTTGTCTCGCAGTCCATCCGTATTGCCGGCGACGAGTTCGATCAGGCCATCCTCACGCACGTTCGCGATGCCTACAACCTGGCCATCGGCGAGCGTACGGCAGAGGACATTAAGATCAAGGTTGGCTCCGCCGTGCCGCTCAAGGACGAGCTCGACGTCGAGGTCAATGGCCGTGACGTGATCACGGGTCTGCCCAAGACCGTGCGCATCGAGAGCGAGGAGATCCGTCGCGCGCTCAACAAGCCGCTCGACGAGATGGCCAAGGCCGTCAAGGACGCCCTCGATGCCACGCCGCCCGATCTTGCCTCTGACCTTATGTACTACGGCATTTTGCTGACCGGTGGTGGCGCACTGCTGCGCGGTCTCGACGTGCGTCTGCGCGATGAGACCGGCGTTTCGGTCAACGTCAGCCCCACGGCGCTCGATAATGTCGTTAACGGCTGTGCCCGCGTGCTCGAGGCCAATGCGTTTGATGGCGGCTTCGTCCAGACCAATGCTTAATTTCCAAAAGGTGGATTCCATTTGGCACGATCTTCTGGTTTCTCCACAAATCTGAATACCAAGCGACAATCAACGGGTATGCGCCCGTTGATTGTTTTCAGCCTGATTTCGGTGTTGCTGCTCACGTTTTACATCCGCGAGGGCGAGGCAGGACCGATTCATGCCGTGCGTTCGGGCGTAACGACGATTACCTCGCCGGTGCGCTTTGTGGGTTCGGCTGTGGCGGCTCCTTTCAATGCCATCGGCAACGTGTTCTCTAACCTTACGGCGTCGCAGGACACGCTCGACGAGCTCAAGAAGCAAAACGAGGAACTGACCTCTAAGGTCGCCGAGCTCTCCGAGGCTCAAAAGACTGCTGAGCGTCTGGAGGGGCTGGTCGGCCTGCAGTCGACCTACAACCTCAAATCGACCGCAGCTCGTATCGTTGGTGCCTCCGGCGATGCCTGGACCTCGACCGTTACCATCGACAAGGGCTCTGCCGACGGCCTTACCATCAACATGCCCGTGACGAGTTCTGCCGGTGTTACCGGCCAGATTATCGAGGTATCGGCCAAGACCTCTACCGTGCGCCTGATTGGCGACGAGAACTCGGGCGTGTCCGCCATGGTACAGGACACGCGCGCCCAGGGTATGCTGCAGGGTCAGGCTGACGGCACGCTGCGTCTTGAGTACGTGAGCGTCGACTCCGATGTTAAGGTTGGCGATATCATCGTGACCTCTGGCATCGGTGGCGTGTTCCCCAAGGGCCTTCCGCTTGGCACCGTCTCGTCGGTTGAGAAATCGGCAAACGACGTGTACTACACCATCGTCGTGCGCGCCCAGACAACGGCCGAAAACAACGAGGAAGTGCTGGTCATTACGTCGCTGACCGACGAACAGTCGGCTTCGGACGAGGATGTGAGCAGCGCCAACAGTACGCCGCAGGGCACCTCGCGTGATGCGGCCACCAAGTCCAAAGACGACAGCTCGGACGACGGCTCCGATGCGTCCGATGATTCCGGTTCGAGCGAATAGGGAGGCATGTCCATGGATCTACACGAACAGGGGGCTGGCTCCCGCGCTTTTGCGATCGCTGCCATTGTCTGCGTCCTGTTGCAGGCGGGCTTGGCTCCGCAGATCTCTATCGCGGGCGGTCGCGTCAACTTTATGATTGTCCTGGTGTGCCTGGGTGTGTTTTCGGGCGACCCCACGCGTGCCGTCATCTGCGGTTTTTGCAGTGGCCTGTTCTACGACCTGTCGGCAGCCGTGCCGGTGGGCGTGATGTCGCTGTTGCTGACAGTGGGTAGCTTTGCCCTGGTGCACAGTGCCGCCGGTCAGACGGGCGGCACCCCGAGCGCTCGCGGCATCACGGTGGGCGCCTTCGCGCTTGCCATTAATGTGATCTACAGCATTATCTTGCTGTTTATGGGTCTTGAGTCGAGTTTTGTCGTGGCGATCTTTGGGCACGCCCTGCCGTCCTCGATTCTGACGGGCTTGGTCGCCGTCCCGTTTTTGATGTCCGGCGTCGCGCCGCAGTCTGGCTATGGGTTCTCCGCGCGCGGTGGGCGTCAGACGGGTATGCGCTTTAAGCCCAAGACCCGTAAGCTCAAATAGGGGAGGCCTGTAGATGTCTTCCCAGATGACGGTCGTTATCGCCGGTATCGTGCTGGTCGTGGCCATTGTGGTCGCGCTGGTCATTATGCGCCGCGGCGACTCCCGCTTTACCTACGACACGCAGCACGGAACGGCCCCGCGCGCCACCGAGGGCGAGGGCAATACGGCCGCTACGGCCTTTAAGGGCCGCTTTTCTATCCTCACCACGGGCGTGGGTGCGATGTTTGCCGCACTTGCCGTTAAGCTGTGGGGCATGCAAATGGTCTCGTCGGACTACTATGACAAGCAGGCGCAGAGCAATCAGACCCGTACCGTTACCACGCCCGCCGTGCGTGGTCGCATCTTGGACCGCAACGGCGTCGCGCTGGTACAGAACCGTCCCTCGCTTGCCGTCGTCGCCTATCGCGACCTTGCCGGCGACAAGGTGCTGGTGCGTCATCTTGCTAACGTGCTCGGCATGCCGTATGTCGCGGTACTGCGCAACATACAGGACAATTCCGAAGGCGCGCAGAGTCTGCATACCATCGCGACTGACGTGCGCCGCTCTACTGTCGCCTACATTCAGGAGCACGCCGGTGAGTTTCCCGGCGTGAAGATCGCCGAGCGCACCGAGCGCCAGTACCCGTATGGCGAGACCGCCTGCCATATCTTGGGCTATACCGGCACTATTACCTCCGAGCAGCTCGAGGCGCAGAACAAGAAGACCTCCGAGGACGCCAACGAGTCTGCGGGTAAGATCACCTACCAGTCGGGTGACATCGTAGGCCAGGCGGGCGTGGAGAGTTATTACGAAAATCTGCTTCAAGGCATTCGCGGTGAACAGACAGTAAAGGTCGACGCCTCGGGTAACGTTACCGGACAGGCCGGCGCCGTGCCCCCGCGTGCGGGCTCCGATGTCAAGCTGACGATCGACCTTGCCATTCAGCAAGCCTGCGAGACGGCTCTCGTCGATGCCATTGAGCGCGCCAAGCAGTCGGGTTATAGCAATGCCGGAAACGGCGCGGTGGTGTGCCTCGACCCTAACAACGGTGAGATTCTGGGCATGGCCAGCGAGCCCAAATTCGATCCGTCGGTGTTTATCGGCGGCGTTTCCAACGACGTGTGGACCGAGCTCAACGACGATGAAGGCTCGCATCCGCTGCTCAACCGCGTCATTAGCGGCCAGTACATGTCGGCTTCGACCATTAAGCCGCTGACTTCACTCGCCGCGCTCGAATATGGCACCTACACCTCGTCCCAAACCACGGACTGCACGGGCTATTGGACGGGACTGGGCAAACAGTGGGGCAAGTACTGCTGGCTGCACTCCGGCCACGGAACCATGACGCTTCAGTCGGGCATCGCTAATTCGTGCGACCCGGTCTTCTACGATATCGGCAAGGCGTTCTTCTACGACAAGGACAACCCCGAGGGCCTGCAGGAGATGTTCCGTCGTTGGGGTTTGGGCTCGACATGCGGCATCGACCTTCCCAGTGAAGGCGCCGGGCGTATTCCCGATGCCGAATGGAAGGAATCCTTCTTTGCCGATGCCTCGGCAGAGGATCGCAAGTGGAACGCGGGCGACATGACCAACATTGCCATCGGACAGGGCGATATCTTGGTGACGCCGTTGCAGATGGCGTGCGCCTATATGGGGCTTGCCAACGGTGGCAAGCAGTTCACACCGCACGTGTTTCTTTCCGCTGTCTCGCGTGACGGCGACGGGGGCGATGCCTATACCTACAACGGCAAGGGCTCCAAAAAGCGCCTCACCGCCAAGATTAACAGTGATGCCGATCTGACACTGGTGCGCAACGGCATGCACGACGTCATCTATTCGACATCCGCCACTACGGCTTCGCACTTTACCAACTTGACGCCGCAGGTCTACGGTAAGTCGGGCACCGGCGAGAAAAGCGGCGAGGACGAGTATTCCTGGTTCTGCGCTTATGCTCCCGCCGACGACCCCAAGTACGTAATTGCCACAGTCTTGGAACAGGGCGGTGGCGGTTCGGCTATTGCCCTACATGTCGTGCGCGATGTGCTCGGCGCCATCTACAACGAACCCGACACATCTTCTGCCACGGGCGATTCTTCGGTTCGATAGGAGGTTGCGATGGATTTTTCGCCGGCGGACCTGTTCCGCTCAACTAAAACCGGTTCCCGCAGCAGCCTGGACCGTGTCAACAAGCAGCTTTCGGCCTCGCGCGGCACGTTTCGCCAAAAGGTGCACATCGGCGTGCTGCTGGCAACCTTGGCGCTCGTTGCCTATGGCGCCATCATCATTTGGTCGGCCTCGCAGTTTAAGGCCGACGCCTCATTCTCGCGCCACCTGTTGGGCATCGGCATCGGTGCGGTGCTTGCGGTGCTCGTCTGGCGAACCGATCTGCGCGGCATCTCTAACTTCTCGACGGCACTGCTCGTCATCGACCTCATTGTGATTTTCTCGCCCAAGATTCCGGGACTGTCCTATACGGGCGGCTTAGGAATGACGGGCTGGATCAAGATTCCCGGTATCGGTCTTACCTTCCAGCCGGTCGAGCTCGCCAAGCTCATCACGATCTTTTTTATCGCCACGCTTGGCTCGCAGTACAACGGCCGCATCGATACCGTCCGCGACTACATTAAGCTCTGCGGCATGCTGTCCGTTCCGTTTTTGGCCGTCGTCGCCATGGGCGACCTGGGTTCGGGCCTGGTCGTGTTGGTGTCGGGTGCCGTTGTCATCTGCATGAGCGGTGCGCGTCGCGAATGGGTGCTGTCGACGCTGGCGCTACTCGTGGGCTTGGTGGCGCTCGTCCTGGCGCTCGATTCGGTGTTCGATTCGCTGCTCGGCCACGATGTGCTCATTAAGCAGTACCAGATGAATCGTCTGACCGTCTTTATCGACCCCGATAATGCCGATTCGGACGATGCGTATAATCTGCAGCAGTCGCTGATCGCGGTCGGCTCGGGCGGTTTCTTTGGTAAGGGCCTGGGGCATGCGACGCAGTCGGCCGGCGGCTTCCTACCCGAGTTCCACACCGACTTCGTCTTCGCCTTTTTGTCCGAGACGTTCGGCTTCTGCGGCTCCTTTTTGCTGCTGTGCCTGTACGTGCTGCTTATCTTCTCGACGATCCGTGTCGCCTTTAAGTGCGAGTCGCTCTTTTTGCGGCTCTCATGCGCAGGTATCGTCGGCATGTGGGCATTCCAGACGTTCGAGAACATCGGCATGTGCATCGGCATGATGCCGATTACCGGTATTCCGCTGCCATTCATTAGCTTCGGTTCGTCGTCGATGATGATTCAGTTGCTGACGGTGGGTATCGTACAATCCATATGGCGGCATCGTTCGGGCGCCGCGTAACCGCTGGAGGGGTTTGCTATGAAGATTCCCGTGGATAAGCTGACCCGCGTCTTTAAGATGGGCGCGACTACCAAGAAGGATTTCGACACGCCTGTTCGCGTGTCCGTCTACCTCGATTCGTCTGCCTCACGTTTTTTGGTCGAGACGGTGCGCGATGCCTTCGTGCCACAGACGACGTCGGGCATTGTGCGCGTTGAGCGCCTGGGTGAGGACCGTATCGTCCCCAAGACCGATACCGATGTGGTGCTGGTGCTTTCGTGCGGGTCTGACCGCCTTGAGAGCGCCGTGCAGGAGCTCGTGATTGCCGGCGCCCCCGTGTGCGTGCTGGCCGAGTCCGCTGTCGAGGTGCCTTTTATCCAGGAGTCCACGCCCATGCTCGGCGCGGTAGCGGCTACCGATAAGACGTATCTGCTCGAGACGCTTGCCCGCTGGATTCTCGATCGCACGGACAAGGAGACGGCATTTGCGGCGAACTTCGCCTTTATGCGTATTGCGGCCGCTAAGCGCATCATCACCTCGTGCGCGCTTACCAATATGGCGACGGGCGCGCTGGTGTTTTTGCCGGGGGCCGATTATCCCGTTATGGCGCTGGCGCAGGTGGGCATGCTCTTTGAGCTCGCGGCCATCTTTGGACGCGGTATTAAGCCCGAGCGCGGTTATGAGGTCGCGGGCGTCCTTGCCGGCGGCTTGGTGCTCCGCGCCGTCACCCGCGCCCTGGTAAAGCAGACGCCGCATATTGGGTTTGCCGTCAAGGCACTGACCGCCGCCGCGGGAACCTATGGCATGGGCCGTGCGCTCGTTTCGCTCTACGAGCGCGATGTCGACTACACCCGTGCCAACGAGGTGGCTGCCGCCACGTTCTCGCGCGTCCGCGACCTGGTGACCACGGTCGCCGGTGCTACTCGTCCCATGGGTCCCTTTGAGGACGCATCCGATCTTGCTGCTTAGGGGTTTCTTTTGCGCGCTGTGTACCAAGACTGTTTTCATTTGATTGAGCCCTTGCTCGCCAAGGTCGAAAAGCCGAGTCGCTATATCGACCATGAGTGGGGCACGCTCTCCAAGGCCGATGCCGATTACCGCTGCTGCATGATCTATCCTGACGTGTATGAGGTCGGTCTGCCCAACCAGGGCATCGCCATTCTCTACAACATCCTTAATCAGGCCGAGGGCATTTCCTGCGAGCGCGGCTACGTGCCGTGGCCCGATATGGGCGATGCCATGCGCGAGGCGGGGATTCCGCTGCTGTCGCTCGAGGGAGCAGCGCCCGTGGCCTCGTTCGACATCGTCGGCATGCACGTGCCGCACGAGATGGCCGTGACGAACTTCCTCGAAGCGCTCGATCTCGCCGGCATTCCGCTGTTGGCTGCCGACCGTACCGAGGACGATCCCATCATCGTCGCCGGTGGTCCCTCGGTGTATAACCCCGAGCCGTATGCGGCCTTCTTCGATGCCATCCTGATCGGCGAGGGCGAGGAGTCGCTGCTCGAGGTTTGCCAGCTGCATCGTCGCCTGCGCGATGAGGGCGTCTCGCGCGCCCAGATTATCGAGCAGCTCGCGACGGTCGATGGCACCTATGTACCGTCGCTCTACGAGGTGCGCCACGATGAGCCTTGCTCTCCGCACGGCTATACCGTGCCGCGTGAGGGCAAAGACGTCCCGCCGGTGGTCTACAAGCGCGTCGTTGAGGACTTTGGCGCTACCAATCCTCTGTCGCAGTCGTGCGTGCCTTACGCACAGCTCGTTCACGACCGCCTGTCTATCGAGATTCTGCGCGGTTGTGCCCGCGGCTGCCGTTTTTGCCAGGCTGGCATGACCTATCGTCCGGTGCGCGAGCGCTCGGCCGACCAGATTGTGTCCTCGGTGATCCAGGGCCTGGAAAAGACCGGCTACGACGAGGTGTCGCTCACTTCGCTTTCTACCACCGACCACTCCTGCATCCGCGATGTGCTCGGCAGGCTCAACCGCCGCCTGGAGGATACGGGTATTCGCGTATCCATTCCCTCACAGCGCCTGGATTCGTTTGGCGTGGATATGGCTGAGTCGGTCGCCGGCGAAAAGAAGGGCGGCCTGACGTTTGCCCCCGAGGCCGGCAGCCAGCGCATGCGCGACATCATCAACAAGGGCGTCACCGAAGAAGGGCTGATGCTGCATGTCCGCAAGCTGTTCGAGCACGGCTGGCAGCAGGTGAAACTGTATTTCATGATCGGCCTGCCCGGCGAAACGCAGGAAGACATCGAAGCCATCGTGGACCTGTGCCGCAAGGCCCGTGACGCCGCAGGACGGGGGATGCCCCGCCTGCAGGTGACGGCGGCCATCTCGCCGTTCGTGCCCAAGTCGCACACGCCTTTCCAGTGGGAACCGCA
>CAJKZP010000076.1:0-10061 GCA_905204415.1 uncultured Collinsella sp.
CGCTCGGTAGGCAAGGTCACCCTGTTCGAAGCCGTCGAGCGCTGCTCCGACCTGCTGATTCGCCGCGGCGGACATGCCGGTGCGGTGGGCGTGACCATCGAGGCGTCCAAGCTCGACGAGTTTCGTCGTCGCCTTTCCGCTGCGCTGTCCGAGCTTCCCGCAGAGGACTTTGAGGACACCGACGAGGTTGCCGCCACGGTCGACCTTTCCGAATTGAATATCGAGACCATCGAGCAGATTTCCCGCCTTGAGCCGTTTGGCCAGGGTAATAAGGTGCCGCTGCTGGCTGCCGAGGGCGTGACGATGTGTGATCGTGCCGTGGTGGGTAAGACCGGCGAGCATATGCGCTTCGTGGCGACGGATGGAGCCGCGAGCGTGCCTGCCATTATGTTTCGTGTGCCGCAGATTGACAGGCTTATCAATTGCGACAGCGCCGTCGACTTGGTGTTCGAGGCCGTTGCCGAGCATTGGCAAGGTCGCGTAAAGCCAAAGCTCGTGATCAAGGATGTCTTGGTTCGCGATACCACGGCGCCCAGCGTTGACGACCCGGCATGTGAGCTTCGCCGCGGCGTACAACCGGCGGATTCTGGACTGCGCCTGGAGTCGCGTAAACGCGAGACGCTTGCCCAGCTTTCCTATACCGAGCTCACGCGCTCGCTCATTCACAGCTTTATCGGATCGAACCAGCCGCACCGCGCGCAGGTTGAGGCGCTCGATGCCCTGGCCGATCACCAAAGTGTTCTGGCCGTTATGGGAACGGGGCGCGGCAAGTCTCTTATCTTCCATGTGCATGCCGCGCGCGAGGCGGTTCTTCGCGGGCGTGCGAGTATCTTTGTCTATCCGCTGCGCGCGCTCGTTGCCGACCAGGCCTATCACCTTTCCTCGACGATGGCCGCGCTCGGCATTGGCGTAGGCGTGCTGACCGGCGAGACCGTGGAGGCGGCGCGCGATGACGTGTTTGCCGGCTTGGCTTCGGGCCGCACCGGCATCGTACTCACGACGCCCGAGTTCCTGTCCATTCACCGCGACCGCTTTGCGCGTTCTGGACGTATTGGCTTTGTCGTTATCGACGAGGCGCACCATGCCGGTCTTGCCAAAGGCGGTGACCGGAGCGCCTACCTCGACATGCCCGATATTCTCAAATCCCTGGGCGACCCCGTTGTCATGGCGGCAACGGCTACCGCGACGGCCCCGGTTGTGGCGGAGCTTGCTCGTGTATTGCCGATTACCAGGACGGTGGTCGACGAGACCGTTCGCGAGAACCTGCAACTCGAGGACGACCGTGACCTTGCGAGCCGCGAAAATCGCCTGGTGTCGATCGTGGCGACGGGGGAGAAGACCGTTATCTACGTGAACTCGCGCGACCAGTCCGTGGCGCTTGCCAAGACGTTGCGCAAACGCGTGCCCGACTGTGCAACCCATATCGCGTTCTATAACGCCGGGCTTGCGCGCTCCGATCGCCGCCGTGTTGAGGAAGCCTTTAGAGACGGAAGTCTCAGCTGCATCGTTTCAACTTCGGCCTTCGGTGAGGGCGTCAACCTGCCCGATATCCGCCATGTCGTGCTCTACCACATGCCGTTTGGTGCGATTGAGTTTAACCAGATGAGTGGCCGTGCCGGCCGCGATGGACAGCCCGCCGTGATTCACCTGCTCTATTCATCGCGTGATGCTCGCATTAATGAGCGCCTGCTCGATTGTTACGCGCCCGAGCGCGATGAGCTTGTCACGCTCTATCGAGCGCTGCAGACCATGTGGCGCTCCAACCGTGGCAAGACGGGGGACGATTCATTCTGCGCAAGCGATATCGACATCGCTCAGATGTGCCTTGCAATCGACGCGCGCACGCCGGTCGATGAGCGCTCGGTGGCAAGCGGCCTGGGAATCTTCGAAGAGCTTGGTTTCTGTCGCGTTTCGGGGCTTGACGATACGCGTCGCATCGCGATGGCCGAAAACCCCGGTCGCGTGCAATTGAGCAGATCAATTCGCTATTTGGAGGGCTTGCGCTCGCGCATGGAGTTCTCGGCTTTCCGGAGTTGGGCGCTCGATACGTGCGCTTCTGATATGCTAGCCAAAGTTAACCGCCCGATCGTACCGCGGGCCTAGGGGAAGGGGACCTCGATGGATGCCGCAGCCCGTACCGCCCATGATTCCACCCTCCAGCCGTTTTCGGAGATGGAGCACTATAAGCATGCCGATGAGCTGCCGCCCGAGATTATGGCGGACAGCTACGACAAGCTGGAGCGACTGTGCCTCAAATATATGAATGAGGAGGACTTCTCCAAGGTGGAGCAGGCTTACTGCTTTGCCGCCGAGAAGCACTGCAACCAAAAGCGCCGCTCGGGCGAGATGTACATTAACCATCCCGTCGAGGTTGCCATCATTTTGGCCGATCTTAAGATGGACTGCGATGTGGTGTGCGCCGCGCTGCTGCACGATACCGTCGAGGATACCGAGACCTCGCTTACCGATGTTTCGGGTCTGTTTGGCGATACGGTGGCCGAGCTCGTCGATGGCGTGACCAAGCTCACCAACATCGAAGTTGACAGCATGGATGAGAAGCAGGCGCTTACGCTGCGCAAGATGTTCCTCGCCATGTCCAAGGACATTCGCGTCATCATCGTCAAGCTCGCCGACCGCCTGCATAACATGCGCACGCTTGCCGCCCTGCGCGAGGACCGCCGTCTGTTTAAGGCGCGCGAGACCATGGACGTATACGCGCCCTTGGCCGATCGCCTGGGCATGAGCTCTATCAAGTGGGAGCTCGAGGACCTGTCCTTCTTCTACTTGGAGCCCGATGCCTACCAGCGCATCGCGCGCATGGTGGCCGAGTCGCGCGAGGTTCGCGAGCGGTATCTGGCCGAGACCATCAAGACGCTCACCGATGAGCTCAATCGCATTGGTCTTGAGGGCTTTCAGATCAACGGTCGTTCCAAGCACTATTGGTCCATCTATCAAAAGATGAAGCGCAAGGGCAAGGAGTTCTCCGAGATTTACGACCTGGTGGCGCTGCGCGTCATCACTCATTCGGTGCGCGATTGCTATTCCACGCTTGGTGCCGTGCATACCTTGTGGCATCCCATGCCCGGTCGCTTTAAAGACTATATCGCCATGCCCAAGGTCAATAACTACCAGTCACTCCATACGACGGTTATCGGCCCCACGGCCCGCCCGCTTGAGATTCAGATTCGAACCTATGAGATGCACGAGCAGGCAGAGTACGGCATCGCCGCCCACTGGCTGTACAAGAAGTCGGGCGGATCGTCTGCCTCTAAGACCAACGATGCGCAGCGTCTGGACGACCAGATCAACTGGCTTAAGCACTCACTCGACTGGGCGGCGTCTGACGAGATCACCGATGCCAAGGAATACCTGCACTCACTGAAGGTCGACTTGTTCGACCAGGAAATTTTTGTCTTTACGCCCAAAGGCGAGGTCATGGCGCTTCGTGCCGGCTCTACACCGCTCGACTTTGCCTACGCCGTTCATACCGAGGTCGGTAACCACTGCGTCGGCGCCAAGATCAACGGTGCGGTGGCGCCGCTCACGCACGAAATCAAGACGGGTGACCGTGTCGAGATTCTGACTAACAAGAGCTCTAAGCCGTCGCGCGATTGGCTTAAGATCGTCAAGACACCTTCGGCCAAATCAAAGATTCGCCGTTACTTCGCCGCCGCGACCAAAGACGATGACGCTGCTGCCGGCCGCGATATACTGGCCAAGGACCTGCGCAAGCGCGGGTATGGCATCTCTACGCCGCGATCAACGCGTGCGCTCAACGCCGTGGCGGGGCAGTTTAACTACAAGCAGCTCGAGGACCTGTTTGCCGCCGTTGGTGCGGGCAAAGTCGCCCCACGCGCCGTGGGCAATAAAGTCGAGCAAATCTTGGACCCCAAACCCGAGGAACAGCTCACCAAGGCCGAGGCCATCGCCGAGGTCGTCAAGCAGCCTGCCCGCGGCTCCAATCGCAAGCCGCAAAAGCGTGGCAAGAGCGCAAGTAACGGCATTATCGTCAAGGGCGAGAGCAACAGCGGCCTGCTGGTTCGTCTAGCGCATTGCTGTAATCCGGTAACGGGCGACGATATCGTCGGCTTTATCACGCGCGGCCGAGGCGTCTCGGTGCATCGCGCCAACTGCCCCAATGTCAAGGGCCTCATGGAGCATCCCGAGCGCATGATTGACGTAGAGTGGGATGGTGCTGCCGATACGCTTTTTCAGGTCGAGATTGTGGTCGAGTGCCTGGATCGTATGGGCTTGCTCAAGGACGTCACCATCGCCATTGGCGATGCAGGCGGCAATATCCTTTCCGCCGCCACCTCGACCAACCGCGAGGGCATTGCGACCCTGCGTTTTATGGTCGAGATTTCGGATGCGAGTGGTCTGGATCCGCTGCTGGCTTCTATCAGCAGCGTTGACTCGGTCTACGACGCGCGCCGCCTGATGCCCGGTGAGGGTGGAGCCCAGCTTAAGCGCCGCGTTTAGTCGCGACGAACGTGCCGCATTATCGATATTCGCTACACTCGAGGCATCGTTTGATGCCTCGAGTTCTATAGAGAGGAGAGGGGCATGAGTGCTGTGCCCTTGGATTTAACTCCCAAGGGATCGGTCGAGATTGAGACACTCGTAAACGGTCCTATTCAGACCAATAGCTATGCTGTTATCTCGGACAATGAGTGCGTGATTGTCGACCCTGCATGGGAAGGCGAGCGCTTGGTAGAGCATATTCGAGCCGAGCATCCCGGCGTACGCGTGCTTGGCGCCGTATGCACTCATGGCCATGCCGATCATGTTGGTGGTGTTGCCGGCGTGCGAAGCACCGTTGGCGAGGGCTGCCAGTATGAGCTGTGCGCTAAGGATGTGGCGGCGCCGCATGCGAACATCGAGGAACAGCGAGCTATGTGGGGCATTGAGACGCCCGACCCCGGGGAACCGACGCGCCTGCTCGTCGAGGGCGATACAATCGAGGTGGGCGATATCTGCCTGCAGGTGATCGAGACACCAGGGCATACGCCGGGCGGGATCGTTCTATTCGCCGCAACAGAGCAGGGAAATATTGCTTTCGTGGGGGACACGCTTTTTCCCAGCAGCCACGGCCGTACCGACCTTTCTGGCGGAGACGAGGCGGCGATTCTGCGCTCGCTCTCCAAGCTTACCCGGCTTCTCCCGCCCGATACCGTTTGCCTAACCGGCCACGGCGATTCGACTACCATGGCACGCGAGCTCATGCAGAACCCTTTCATGCGGATGTAGCTTTATAGTCAGTTTCTGAAGCACGAGAAGCGTCCAAACGTCAAGCTATTTTCCCCAACGGGTCGATTCCGTAGGGCAAACGGTCAAAAAAAGTCTGTTTGGACGATATTCGTGAACAAACGAACGTTTATGCTCGGGTACACCGTGGTAAAATCTCAGGCGTTATCGGAGCAACCTTACAGGAGGTTTCTTTTATGCTCGTCAACGCAGCAGACATGCTCAAGAAGGCCGAGGCCGGCAAGTACGCTCTCGGTGCCTTCAACACCAACAACCTCGAGTGGACCCTGGCTATTCTCCAGGCCGCCGAGGAGGCCAAGTCTCCGCTGATCCTTCAGTGCACCGCTGGTGCAGCTAAGTGGATGGGCGGTTTCAAGGTCTGCGCCGACATGGTCAAGGCTGCCGTCGAGGCCACGGGCGTTACCGTTCCCGTCGCCCTTCACCTCGATCACGGTTCTTACGAGGACTGCTTCAAGTGCATCGAGGCCGGCTTCACGTCCATCATGTATGACGGCTCTCATGAGGAGACCTTCCAGCTTAACCTCGACCGTACCAAGGAGCTCGTTGAGCTTGCCCACTCCAAGGGTATGTCCATCGAGGCCGAGGTCGGCGGTATCGGTGGCACCGAGGACGGCGTGACCTCCAACGGCGAGCTCGCTGACCCCGCTGAGTGCAAGCAGATCGCTGACCTGGGCGTCGACTTCCTCGCCTGCGGCATCGGCAACATCCACGGCGTGTATCCCGCCGACTGGGCCGGCCTTTCCTTCGAGCGTCTGAGCGAGATCAAGGCTCAGACCGGCGACCTGCCCCTCGTTCTGCACGGTGGTACCGGCATCCCCGAGGATCAGATCAAGAAGGCCATCTCCCTGGGCATCTCCAAGATCAACGTCAACACCGACCTGCAGCTCGTCTTTGCTGCAGCCACGCGTGAGTACGTTGAGGCTGGCAAGGATCAGCAGGGCAAGGGCTATGACCCCCGCAAGCTCCTGAAGCCTGGTCGCGAGGCCATCGTTGCCCGCACCAAGGAGCTCATGGAGGAGTTTGGCTCCGTCAACAAGGCGTAAGCGTCGCTAAACTACCCGCCGGAAGCCCCGTCCCCCTACACTGTTTCCTTTGCGCTCACCTGGCTTCGCCAGAAGTCGCGCCAAGGAAACAGTTCCGGGGGACGGGGCTTCCTTTGTTTAACGCCGCAGGGTTACTGGGCTGAATTATTTATTTGACTACCGTTCGGCGGTGTTGATGGCTCCTTTGTTGGGGCTTTCTTTTTATCTCGGTACAATGGGCTTCAAGGGTTCTAGTGACTTGGAGTTTTGGTATGGCTGTAATTAACGTGTCGCCTGCTGATGGGAAGGTTATTGCCGAGGGGCCGGTTGGGTGCTTGGTTGATGTTTGCTGTGATGACTTTCGCCATCTCGATATTGGACTGCCGCCCGAGATCCTGCGTTTAAAGGATGCAGGGTATCTTTCGCAGGCTATTGAGGCTTGCGATCGCCTGCTTGCCCAAGATCTTGATTCCTCGCTTGCTGCCTGCGTTCGCGCCGAGCGGTATCGTATGATCGAGACGCCGCTTCATTTTTCGGTGTCGCGTGATCGGGCTATCGAGATGATCCGCGAGGAGTGGCCTGAGTTTACCGATGAGCAGTTTGACGACCTGATTGAGCGCAAACGTATCGATTGGCGCTTTATCGATGGCGAACTGTTCGTTCTTGACAACTTCCTTGATTCTTTGCGTGTGTATCCCAAGGAGGTTCCGGGCCTGCATCCCGATTCTACGGATGGAATTGCGCTGCGCAACCAGATGCTCGAGGAGATGGAGTCGCAGGGCGGGCTGTCTCGCACCATCACGCTTAAGGCATGCGTGTCTGTCCCCGGTGCTTTGGGGGGGGAGACCGTTCGCGCGTGGCTTCCCGTTGCCGCCGCCTGCCGCCAGCAGTCTCAGGTCGAGATGCTTGATATGACGCCGGAGGGGGTCGTTGCTCCCACGAACTCCTCGGCGCGCACCGCCTCATGGGTCTCCTCGACCGATCGCTCATTTTCGGTGACCTATCGCTATCAAATCGATGCCGCTTATCGCGATATCTATGGGGGTGCGCTTCCGGCGCATCCGTGTATGGACGCGCCGCTGCCCGAAGATATTTCCGAGGACCGTCCGCACATTGCATTCACGCCGTATCTGCAACAGCTGACCGCGCATGTCGTTGATGGCCTCGAGGATCCGCTCGATCGCGCTCGGGCTATCTATGATTACTTGACGCAACATATCGACTATCGTTATCAGCCTCCATATCTGCTTTTGGGCTCCATTGCCGATGACTGTGCACACTCGCTCCGTGGCGATTGCGGTGTTATGGCGCTCACGTTTATCACTATGTGCCGTATTGCCGGCGTGCCTGCCCGTTGGCAGAGTGGACTGTATGTTGCGCCTGATTCGGTGGGGCCTCATGACTGGGCGGAGTTCTATACACCACAGACTGGTTGGCTTAACGCCGATGTCTCGTTTGGCTCCTCGGCGCGCAGGATGGGGGAGGAGTGGCGTCGTCGTCACTACTTTGGCAATCTCGATCCGTGGCGCATGGTGGCAAACTGTCGGTTCCAGGCGGGGTTTGAACCTGTCTTTAACGGCATGCGCGAGGACCCCTACGATAACCAGATGGGCGAGGCCTCGGTCGACGGTCGCGGATGCCGTCAGCGCGAGATGCTCCGCACGGTCGAACTCATCGAAATGCTTGAAGTTCCATTTTCGGACTAATCGGCAGAAAGCTGTGATAAACTAACTCACGCATTACGTGCCCGAGTGGCGGAATTGGCAGACGCAGTGGACTCAAAATCCACCGTTGGCAACAACGTGCGAGTTCGAGTCTCGCCTCGGGCACCATACATGCAAGTGAGCGTTCAAGGGGGTTGCGGCCCCCTTTTTCGTGCCGAACTCGCGTGAGCGCGCGAAGCGTTAGGCAAACAGGCCTGCGGCCTGTTTGTAGCGGAGCGTGGCGAGGGCGCCATGCGCCCGAAGCCCGGGGCTTCGCGAAGCGAAGGCCCTTCGAGTCTCGCCTCGGGCACCATACATGCAAAGGAGCGTTCAAGGGGGTCAAGGCCCCCTTTTTCGTGTACGTAATGTGATAACGCGCTGCGCGTGTTATTATCCACAAGGCGTTGTTCCCGCAATGCCCTAAAGAGGAACCCGAGGGTTCCCACCTTTTGGCGCCAATGAGCAGCTGACTGGTCATACAACTTAGATTCACTTCCTCAAATCGAGGATGTCTATGTGTACGACCTGGCTGCTGAGAAGTGCCGGGTTATTTTTTTATGAATGGAGGTAGGGAAAATAGCTAAGTCTGATGACACCCGCATCAACGACGAGATCACTGCATCTTCGTGCCGTTTGATTGGCGTCGATGGCTCTCAGCTCGGCCTGTTCGCCATCCGCGATGCCCAGCGCGTCGCCGACGATCAGGGTCTCGACCTGGTCGAGATCGCTCCCAATGCGGAGCCGCCGGTTTGCAAGGTCATGGACTACGGTAAGTTCAAGTACCAGCAGGCCATGAAGGCCAAGGCCGCTCGTAAGAACCAGTCCAAGGTCGAGGTCAAGGAAATGAAGTTCCGACCCAAGATCGACGTTGGCGACTACGAGACCAAGAAGGGCCACGTTCTGCGTTTCCTCAAGAAGGGCGCACGCGTTAAGATCACCATCATGTTCCGCGGCCGTGAGATGGCTCACCCGGAGCAGGGCCTTAACGTTCTCGAGCGCCTCGCCGAGGATCTCAAGCCTTACGCTACGGTCGAGTCCAAGCCTAAGATGGAAGGCCGTAACATGCTTATGCTGCTCGCCCCGATTAAGGGCGCCTTCGATGAGGATAAAGCGGCAAGCGATACCAAGTAACTAGTGTTCTGTAACCGATTAAGGAGTATTTCATGCCTAAGATGAAGTCCCACAGCGGCACCAAGAAGCGTTTCCGCAAGACTGGTACCGGCAAGCTTATGCGCGCCAAGGCTTTCAAGAGCCACATCCTGAGCAAGAAGTCCACCAAGCGTAAGCGTGGCTTCCGTCAGGAGACCGAGATCGCCGCTGCCGACCGCAAGGTCATCAAGTCGCGTCTCGCCTAAGTTCGCGTTCCCGTTTTTCGTTTTACCGTCTAGGAGTTGATAGAACATGGCACGTATTAAGCGCGCTGTTGCCGCCAAGAAGAAGCGCCGTACCGTTATGCACCGTGCGAAGGGTTACTACGGTGCCGCTTCGCGTACTTACAAGCATGCTAAAGAGCAGGTCCAGCACTCCCTGCAGTATCAGTATCGTGATCGCCGCAACAAGAAGCGCGAGATCCGTTCTCTCTGGATCACCCGTATCAACGCTGCTGCTCGCCTGAACGACATCTCTTACTCTCAGTTCATGCACGGCCTGAAGGTTGCCGGCATCGAGCTCGACCGCAAGGTCCTGGCTCAGATGGCTTACGAGGATATCGAGTCCTTCAACGAGCTGGCTACCATCGCCAAGAAGGCTCTCGAGGCCTAATAGATTCTCTTGAATCGCTAGGGGAGCGTCGCGTTGTGCGCGGCGCTCCCTCTTTTTATCTGAAGCGCGGTTTACATTGCTAAAAGCGCGGGTAGATAAACACTTACAGGTGACCGATCTCTATATATTCCTGAACCAAAGGGTCATCATCTGATACGTGCAGTATTTCTGCACCAGCCTTTCTATGACTTATATAGGAAGCGATGTATTGTGTAGGACTTGTGAAGAGTGGAATTGACGTCCCACATCGCTTCGCGGTCTGGCAATATATCTCCTTGCCGCGCGGCCCGGTCGGACCGGATGAGCCGCG
>CAJKZP010000077.1:0-9948 GCA_905204415.1 uncultured Collinsella sp.
GCAGGAAGCTTGGATACGCCTAGGCGCGGTCCAAGAAATCGTCCGCACCCCCTTTTGGCCGTTTATCGGCCCATTTAGGAACTATTTCACCGCAACTCAGAGAGAGACGGTTAAAGGGCGCTCAGACTCGGGGTCCAGGCGATGGTGGGGGTCACACCGTCGAGAGCCTCGTTGATGGTGGCGGCCATGCCGGCAAGTAGGCTGTTCTCGCTTACAGTGAGCGTCTTGTAGCCGCCAGCGCGCATGAGCTCGCGGATCACCACGGCGCCAGCCAAGATCACGCCCGCGCGTTTGGGCTGCACGCCTGGCAACGCGGCAATGCCTGCGACATCCAGCGCAGACATGCGCTCAATAGCGGCCGAAACCTGATCCAGCGAAAGCTCGCGCAGGTGCACAAAGCTCGAATCGTACGGCTCCAGCTCGTGGATCAGAGCCACCAGCGTAGTCACCGTGCCGCCCACTGCGACCAAGCGTTCGGCGCGCTCAAAGTCGCTGGGCAGGCCTTCAAAATAGGCGGCGAACTGCTCACCTGCCCACGCGGCAGCGGCAGGACGCTCGCCGTCCGCAGGCGGCAGCGCCGAGAAGAACCGCTCCGTCACGCGGCGACAACCGATGTCCAGCGAACGCGTGCCCTCCAGCGCAAAGACCCCACGCTCCGGCGCATAGACGCCCGTCGCGAGCTCCGTGGATCCGCCGCCCGAATCGGCAACAATGATGCGCTCGCCAGCAAAGTCGTGCGCCACGCCAAAAAACGTCAGGCGCGCCTCGACCTCGCCCGGAATCACCTGTGGCTCAAGCCCCAGATCGCGCAGGCCGTCCAGCAGCAGCGCGGCATTGGACGCATCGCGCGCGGCGCTCGTGCACGTGGTGCAGATGCACGCGGCCCCAAAGGCACGGGCCTCATCCACAAACATGCGACACGCAGCGAGCACACGCTCGACAGCCGCCTCGCAAAAGCGACCCGTCGCGTCCACACCCTCGCCCAGGTCAGTAATCTCGGTATGCTTGGACGATCCCACGATCGCCCCGCCCTCGACCTGGGCCAACACCAGTCGCGACGACACCGTTCCCAGATCGATCGCCGCCACCTTATATCGTTTGCAATCTGCCATTGCGGGTTCCCCTCCGGGCGCTACTCGCCGTTGGACACGACCGTCTGGCCCTCGACACCGTTAAACCCAAACAGCATGTCGAGCGCCTGGATATACCACGGGGCGTCCTTACCGACTTCTTCGATTTCCTTGGCAACTTCGCTGGCCTTCTTGGCGTTCGACGACTTCTTGCTCGAAGACGAATCCGAATCGTCGTCCAGGCCCTGCACTTCAATCCTCTTCTCGCCGGGCATCACCAGGCCCAAGTCCTCGGATGCCGCGTCCTTGATACCCTCCTCCGAGAGCAGCTTGTCGACGCTTTTTTGCAGCTCATCATTGTATTGCTGACGAATCTCGACCTGCTTGGCCAAAATATCGCTCGAGCGCTTTGCCACGTACAGATCGCGCACGGGGAAATACAGGCTCACGAGCACCAGAGCAACGACAATGCCGATGAATAGCCCTCGCTGAGGACCGTGGGTAAAGTCATAAATTGCCTTGACTACTGCATTGTCGTTGGCGTAGTGCATAAAGTCCGAGCCGGAAAGACGGCTTGAGGGACGGTGCGGCTTGTCGGACGCCTGGGTCGAAGGGTGCGACGCATGCTTGGAACGCGATAGGCGCACCGGACTATCCGAGGAACTATTTTGCTGAGCATTGGGATGCGAAGTCGCCGGCGAGCTATACCTGGAGCGATCGGCGCCAGCATAACCAGACCCGCCAAGCTGCACCGAATGCGCACGGCGAGGTGACGGTTCGCGCGAACCGGCGGAATAGTACCTGTTGTCGTAAATCTGATCCATGTGCGCCTTGTGCGGTTGAGGTTTGTTTGCGCTAAGTCCTTTAGTTATAGCACGAGCGCCCGCACCGCCTTCGCCAGCCTTTGCTCGACATAAAAAAGGCGCTGAGCCGTATGGCCCAGCGCCCATAGTTCTTTGCGGCATCCAGCCAAGGCTGGGAGGAACCGAGTCAGCCTCCCCCTCGCCAAATTCGCCCGTTTAGCGAATGTTGTAGAACGCGGCCTTGCCGGCGTAGCGCGCACTGCCCTCGAGCTCGTCCTCGATACGGATGAGCTGGTTGTACTTGGCAATACGGTCGCTGCGGCACGGGGCGCCCGACTTAATCTGGCCGGCGTTGACGCCCACGACCAGGTCGGCGATCGTGGAGTCCTCGGTCTCGCCGGAACGGTGGCTCACGATGCAAGCGTAGCCGGCCTCCTTGGCGGTTTCGATGGCCTCGAGCGACTCGGTGAGCGTGCCGATCTGGTTGACCTTGACCAGAATCGCGTTGGCAGCGCCCAGTTCGATGCCCTTCTTGAGGCGCTCGGTGTTGGTAACGAACAGGTCGTCGCCCACCAGCTGCACCTTGTTGCCAATGCGACGGGTGAGCTCAACCCAGCCGTCCCAATCCTCCTCGGCCATGCCATCCTCGATGGAGATGATGGGATAGGTGTCGACGAGCTTCTCCCAGTAATCAACCATCTGGGCGCTCGTGTACTCCACGCCCTCGCCCTTGAGCTCGTACATACCGGTCTCGGCGTTGTAGAACTCGGTGGACGCCGGGTCCATGGCGTACATGAAGTCGACGCCGGGCTTAAAGCCGGCCTTCTCGACGGCCTTGGTGATGTACTCGAACGGCTCGGCATTGGTCTTGAGGTTGGGCGCGAAGCCGCCCTCGTCGCCTACGCCGCCGCCCAGGCCGGCCTCGTGCAGCACGCCCTTGAGGGTGTGGTAGACCTCGGCGCACCAACGCAGGCCCTCGGCAAAGCTCGGGGCGCCCACCGGCATGATCATGAACTCCTGGAAGTCAACGTTGTTGTCGGCATGCACGCCGCCGTTGAGGATGTTCATCATGGGCGTGGGCAGCAGGTGAGCGTTGACGCCGCCCAGGTACTGGTACAGCGAAAGACCCGCCGACTCGGCAGCGGCGCGGGCAACGGCCAGCGACACGCCCAGAATGGCGTTGGCGCCGAGCTTGGTCTTGTTGGGGGTACCGTCCGCGGCGATTAGCGCGGCATCGACGGCGCGCTGGTCGAAGGCGTCGAGGCCCACGACGGCGTTAGCGCACTCGTTGTTGACGTGCTCGACGGCCTGCGAAACGCCCTTGCCCAGGTAGCGACCCTTGTCTCCGTCGCGCAGCTCACATGCCTCAAAGGCGCCGGTCGAAGCACCCGAAGGCACCATTGCGCGGCCAAAGCTGCCGTCCTCGAGCACGACCTCGACCTCGACGGTGGGGTTGCCGCGGCTGTCGAGCACCTCGCGACCGTAGACGTCCAAAATATCGCTCATGTTGTCTCCCTCTCACTTGGAAACGTAGTGGATGCAAGCGACTGGCCGACTGTGCACCATCGGTGCGCCTCCGTAAGTTAGCCATGTCGCACTTTTTGCATTATGCCCTAAGTTAGCCGAGGGATACACTTGATTTTCGAAAAATTTAGCGGGAACGATGAGGCATGTCAGCCCGTCGTTCCCGCAGTCTTACTCCTCTGCCTTGGCGGCATCCCACAGGTCGTTGAGGCCGTGAGTCGAAAGCTCGGCAAGATCCACGTGAGCATCGGCCGCCATCTGCTCCATCGCGGCCCAGCGACGGCGGAACTTTGCCGTGCTGGCGCGAAGGGCACTCTCGGCGTCAATCCCCTCTTTGCGCGCGACGTTGACCAGGGCAAAGAGAAGGTCGCCAAACTCCATCTCGCGCTCGGGCGAGCCAGGGGCCTCGGCCTCAAACTCGGCACGTTCCTCGGCGACCTCGTCCCACACGTCCCGGACCGTCTCCCACTCAAAGCCCACGGCCGCTGCTTTGCGCGACACCTTCTGGGCCTGCATCAGCGCCGGCAGATGCGTGGGCACGCCGTCGAGCAGGCCCTCGGGCGCGGCCTCGCCCGCCGCCACGGCCTTGTCCTTGGCGGCTTTCTCGGCAAGCTTGACCTCGTCCCAAATCTTGAGTACCTCGTCGGAGCTGTCGGCATCCGCATCGCCAAACACGTGCGGATGACGGCGAATGAGCTTGGCGTCGATATCGCGCGCCACGTCGGCCAGCGTAAACTCGCCGGCGTCGGCAGCAATCTGCGCATGCAGCACGACCTGCATGAGCACGTCACCCAGCTCCTCGCGCAGGTGAACCGCGTCGTCCGCCTCGATGCAGTCGAGCGCCTCGTAGGCCTCCTCGATCATGTTCTTGCCGATGCTCTGATGCGTCTGCTCGCGGTCCCACGGGCAGCCATCGGGCTGACGCAGACGCCAGACGGTCTGCACCAGATGTTGTAGCTCGGCCGACGCGTCGACCAGCGTGGACAGATCGCGCGAGCCCTCGGCATTTTGCTGAGCCATGTGCTGCACCATGGTTATTCCTCCTCCAGGATCACATGGCGGAACGCTCCGCCCTCGTAGATGCCGTAGCTGTGCGTGCCGTCCTTGGGGATGCTCACGCTGCCGGGGTTGAAGAGCCACAGGCCCGGGTGCGCGGCGCTTTCCTCGTTAACCTTGATGTGCGTATGGCCGTAGACGAGCGCGGAGCCCTCGGGCAGCGCGGGCGCGTGATCGACGCTATTGTGCATGCCGGCGCCAAAAACGTGGCCGTGCGTCAGGAACAGTTCACGGCCGGTCTCGTCGAACAGCGTGGCGTAATCCGCCATGACGGGGAAGTCGAGGACCATCTGGTCGACCTCGGCGTCGCAGTTGCCGCGCACCGCGATGATGCGATCGGCCAGGGCGTTGAGCAGCGGAATCACACGCTTGGGGGCGTAGTCGCGCGGCAGGTCGTTGCGCGGGCCGTGGTAGAGCAGGTCGCCCAGCAGCACAATGCGGTCGGGCTGCTCGGACTCGATGGCGGCGCAGAGGCGCTCGGTCCAATATGCCGAACCGTGGATGTCGGAGGCGATGAGGTATTTCATGGGGAGATCCTTTCGAGAGGGGTTGATGTGGCCGGGCGCGAGATGTCGCCGGCCGCGCTATTCAAATCGCAGCGCAGCGCTCTGAGCCGCTTGCATCACGCGCTGGAACGGCACGTCGTGCTCGCGGGCGAGACGGGCGCAGTCCTCGTACTCGGGCGCCGCACGCTCACTACCGTCGGGCAAAGTGGCCACTTTAACGGATACCTCGCCCCATGGCGTCGCCACGCGCTCAAAGCGGCGTGGTAGGCAAACGCGCTCCATAACCTGGCGGCGGATGCCATTGGTCGTGGTTTCCAAAAAGATAATCGTCTGCAGGCGCTCGATATCCTCGTGGGCGCAGATTACCTGCAGCTGCCAGCCGGGACGGCCCTTCTTGCAATAGAGGGGCAGCCAGTGCACCTCGCGCGCACCCGCCTCGCGCAGGCGGTCGGCGGCGTAGGCGAGCACCTCGGGCGATGCGTCGTCGATATCGCATTCCAGTTTGACGATGGTCTCGGGCGCATCGGTCTCGCGGGACAGCGGGGATTTGCTATCGCATGGCATACGGTCCGGCTCCTTTCCGCACGGGCTCGTTTTGTTCACCCAAACGCTAACACATCGCAGGCGGCGTGGATGTGGCGGAGCGCGATGAGCGCGATTTTCCCTGTCCGCAAGAAACCGACACTCCGCTGCCTCAGCCAAACATGTACGTCAGCCTCCAAACATGTCATTTTTTGCAGCTTTTGGAGGCTGATGTACATGATTCGGAGCGAGGCCGATGTCGCGAGCTCGCCCTTATGCGCCACCCGTCCTTTCCAGTCGATTTCGGTCCCCGGCGCGCTCGTCGCATCGAGGGCCGCGCCGTTACAATGGAGCGGATTCGCTTGACGCAAAGGAGCCGCCATGCCTGCTTGCCCGCTGGTCGATTGCCACGCCCACACCTCGTTCTCGGACGGGCACGCCTCGTTTGAGGAGAACGTTCGCGCCGCTGCTGCGGCCGGCTGCCGCGTCATGGTCTCGACCGACCATCTCACCCTGCCCGCCAGTATGGACGCCAACTGCGAAGTGCAGGTTGTCGAGGACGACCTGCCGGCGCATCGTTTGGCATTTGAGGACGCCCGCAAGCTCGCCGCACAGATTGCGCCGGAGCTCGAGCTTATCTATGGCTTTGAGTGCGATTGGTACGAAGGTTGTGAGCCTTTGGTTGAGCGCTGGTCCCAGGGCGCCGTCGCACGTCTGGGCAGCGTGCATTGGATTGGCGACCCCGGCGATATCATGGCCGGTGCCGCGGGCACGGCGGGGACGGAGGACGTCGCTCGCCCCGATACACCCGATTCGCGCTGCGGTTGGATCGACGACGACACCAACCTGCACGTTTGGGAAAACTTAGGCGTACGCGGCGTGTGGGAGCGCTACGTCGACGACTGGTGCCGTGCTTGCGAAAGCTCACTCAACTTTGACGTGATGGCTCATCCCGACCTGGTCATGCGCTTTTCGAAGGAAGGCTTTGCACCCGATTTTGACCCCGCGCCGTTCTGGGAGCAGATGGCCGAATGCGCCCACGATACGGGGCGCCGCATTGAGGTCTCGACCGCCGCACCGCGCAAGGGGCTCGATGACTATTACCCCTCGACGGGGCTGTTGCGTTGCTTTGCCCACGCCGAGGTACCCATCACCTTTGGCTCGGACGCGCACCGCGCCTGCGATATCTGCTGGAACATCCGCGAGGCCCAGGCCCACGCCTACGACTGCGGCTATCGAACCTTCGACATCCCCCACCTCACTGGAGAATGGGAGTCCACAGCCCTCTTCTAACCCATCCCCTTCATCAGTTGCGGTGAAATAGTTCCTGTTTATAAGCCCTAGGACCGTCAAACAAGAACTATTCCACCGCAACTTCTATTAGATCCGTTGGGGACGGAGGAAAACGGATCATTTGGTGCAAAGCATCCTGTCCCCCTTGCACCAAAAGCTTAACTAGTGGCGGCGGGCGTTGAGTTCGCCGGCCAGTTCGTCGAGGGTGATGCCGTAGCGCTCGAGCGTCACGAGCAGGTGGTAGACCAGGTCGCCGGCCTCGTAGCGAATGTGATCGTGGTCGTTATCCTTGCAGGCCATGATCACCTCGCTCGCCTCCTCGGCAAGCTTCTTGAGCAGCTCGTCCTCGACGTCGGTCAGCAGACGCGCGGTATAGCTCTCCTGCGGCGATGCATCACGACGACCGTGAATCACCTCGGCCAGACCTGTCAGCGTCTCACCGATATTTCCATCCTGAACGTTTGCGGTGCGCACACCCATAGTTCAATCCTTTCTGGTGGCCGAGCGTCTAATCGAGCGCCCGCCCTACGCGAGTTTCTTAAAGAAGCAGGTGCGGTTGCCGGTGTGGCAGGCTGGACCCGGCGAGTCGACCTTGACCAGCAGCGTATCGCTATCGCAGTCGGCCCAGAGCTCCTTGACCTCCTGCATATTGCCGCTCGTCGCGCCCTTGTTCCAGAGCTCCTGACGGCTACGGCTCCAAAACCACGTGGTCCCGGTCTTGAGCGTCAGCCCCACCGACTCCTCGTTCATCCAAGCAACCATAAGCACCTCGCCGGTGTCATACTGCTGAACCACACAAGGGATCAGTCCCTTGGCGTCGTATGTAAGATCAGACGCTTCTATTACCTCAGTCATCATTTCTCCCAAGTAATAAACGAAATCCCACAGGTCGGCGAGGGTTGTCCAGGTGCCGCAGGTTGCCGCGAAAGAGGAGCGACGCGTACTTTGGTACGCGAGCGACGGTTTGAGCGGCAAGATGCGGTACCTGGACAAGCCGCAGCATTAGAAGTCCAATCTCACAGGGATGCCCTGTGAGGCCATATACTCTTTGACTTCGCGAATGCTGAAGGTTCCAAAGTGAAAGACGCTTGCCGCCAGTACGGCGTCGGCCTCGCCCTCAATCGCACCCTCGGCAAAATGCTCGAGCGTACCCGCGCCGCCGCTCGCAATCACCGGAATCGGCACCGCGCGGGCCACGGCGCGGGTGAGCGCCAGGTCAAAGCCGGCCTTGGTGCCGTCGCGATCCATACTGGTCAGTAGGATCTCGCCGGCACCGCGACGAGCCGCCTCCTCGGCCCACGCCACCGCGTCGATACCCGTGACGTTACGACCGCCCGCGGTAAAGACCTCCCACTTGTCGGCACCCGGCTCTCCGGGCAGGCCGACGCGCTTGGCATCGATTGCCACGACCACGGCCTGGCTGCCAAACGCCGCGGCAGCCTGGCTGATCAGCGACGGGTCGCGCACGGCCGCCGAGTTGAGCGATACCTTGTCGGCACCGGCGGCAACCATGGTCCGCATGCCCGCCAAGTCGCGGAAACCGCCGCCCACGGTATAGGGAATAGCGAGCTCCTCGGCCGCGTGCGCCGCCATCTCGATAGTCGTCGCACGGTTGTCGCTCGTGGCGGTAATGTCCAGGAAGACGACCTCGTCCGCACCTTCGCGATCGTAGGCGCGCGCCAGCTCCACCGGATCGCCCGCATCGCGCAAGCTCACAAAGTTGACGCCTTTGACCACACGGCCATCCTTGACGTCCAGGCAGGGAATCACGCGCTTGGTAAGCATGGGCTACTCCTCCCCTCGGGCGGCGGCCAGCGCCTGTGCCAGCGTAAAGTTGCCTTCGTAGAGCGCACGGCCGGTAATGGCGCCTTCAATCGCGACCTCGCCCACCGCGGCCAGTGCGCGGATGTCGTCGAGCGTCGAGATACCGCCCGAAGCCACGACGGGAAAGCCCGCGACCTCGGCCACATGGCGATACGCCGCCACATCGATGCCCGTCTGCATGCCATCGCGCGCGATGTCGGTATACACCAGATGCTTAAAGCCCAGCTCGGTAAGCTGCGCCACGGCATCGTCGAGCACCACGCCCGCGCCGTCGCGCCAGCCGTTCACCTTAACCTGGCCGTCGCGTGCGGCAATGTCGGCGACCAGCAGCTCGCCAAAGCCTTGGGCTGCCACCTCAGCAAAACCCGGCTCGGTCACCAGCACCGTGCCCAGCGCGATGCGGCGCGCACCGTAGCCGGCCAACTCGTCGATGCGCGCGAGCGAGCGGACGCCGCCGCCCACGTCCACGGACAGACCGTCGACGCCGCAGATGGCCTTAATCGCCGCCGAGTTGGCAGCGCATGTGTCCTCGTCCTCGCCAAAGGCAGCGGACAGGTCGACGACGTGCACCCAGCTTGCGCCCTGCTCGGCAAACGAGCGAGCAACGGCCACGGGGTCGTCGGAATATACCTTGCAGCGGTTGCGGTCGCCGCGCTCCAGGCGTACAACCTTGCCGCCGATCAGATCGATTGCGGGAAACAGAATCATCGGCCGACCTCCTCGATGATGTTGACGAAGTTCTTAAGGATGCGCTGACCCAGCGCGGAGGATTTCTCGGGATGGAACTGGCAGCCCCACACGTTGCCATGGCGCACGATGCACGGGAAACTCCGTGTATAGTGCGTGCGCGCCAACACATCGGCGGCATCGACGTCGTCGGCCACCGCGTAGCTGTGGGTGAAGTACATGTTGGCGCCCTCGGCAAAACCGGCAAGCAGCGGATCGGCCGCACCGGCGGACGTCATGTGCACCTGGTCCCAGCCCACGTGCGGCACCTTCAGGCGACTCGACTCCAAGCGCGTGCACGAGCCGCGCATAATACCCAGGCCATCGACCCAGGGACCGTCAGCCCGCTCGGGGGCGTTGCCGTCGGCGACCACGCCCTTGTCCGCAGGCACGCCCTCGTTGCCACGCTCAAAAAATAGCTGAAGCCCCAGGCAGATGCCGAGCAGCGGAGTTCCAACGGCGATGGCATCGAGCACCGCGTCCGCCTCGCCGCTCTGGCGCATAAAGGCGATCGCGTCATAGAACGCGCCCACGCCCGGGATGACCAGGCCGTCGGCGTTGCGGATCTGCTCCGGATCGTCCGACGTGCAGGCGGCGGCACCGGCGCGCGCAAGCCCGCGCACG
>CAJKZP010000078.1:0-9867 GCA_905204415.1 uncultured Collinsella sp.
CAGACGATACAACGGACGCGAACACGACCGTCAGCTTCTTTACCGGCTACACCGATACCGCCGTCATTGCCGGCAAGACGGGCAACCGCAATTGTATGAGCTACGGTCCTGGCTCGTTGGCGCTCGCGCACAAGCCCAACGAGTATGTGCCCCATGCCGATATCGTTCGCTGCCAGAACGCGCTCATCGCGCTTGCCGACAACACGCTCTGGAGCGCGAGCAGCCAAGTTGGGGCATAATAAGCCGCGAACAAACCGACTCGCGCGTTAGGACCGCCCATGAAAGCACTTCCGTTTCCCTGCATCCGCCCAGCTCAGGACCGCGTGCTCGAAGCGCTGCCGCAGATGGGCGACATTCTAAGCGACAACGACGCCCTGCGCGATGCCGTTGCCGACGGGCTCATGCTCAAAGATCCGGGTGCGGCATACTACGTGTACGAGTGTTCGGGAGAGCCGGGGCGCGTGACGGGCGTTGTAGCAATTTGCCCGGCCGGCGTACTGGCGGGCGACGGCGCAACCCCCGCAGATGCGACCGCAGCCGCCCGCGCAATCGCCGAGCTTAAGGTGCAGCCCCGCCCTGTGGCACTTACCTACGAAGCCTCCCCCGTCATGAATATCATCCTCGGCGCCGCCAAAGAGGGCGCTTCGCTCTATGCCGTCACCGACCCCGCCGGCATTACACACCGTGTGTGGGAGGTCAAGCGCGAGGACGCCGTTGCCGCCATCCGAGCCATGCTCGACCAGGCGCCGGAGCCGACGCCGGCAGACGACCCCGCCTACGCCGCCGCGCTGGCGGGGGCGGCGCAGCTCCTGGCAAACGAGGCCCGCACAGCCGGCACCTACACGGGCAAAGAGCCGTTCAACTTTGCTGTAGCCGCGCTGTTCCCCTCCGTGCAGGTCGCCGGCGGCGCACCGCAGGTTCCAACGGGTTTGCTCACCCACCAGATCGCACGGTTCTAACAGGGCGTAAACGCCTCGTACAAAGACTCGATAGCTCAACAAACAAGGGGCGGGGATACATGCGTATGCATCCCCGCCCCTTTCGCATCGAACAATGATGTCGGCGATCCGCATCGCCACGCCCGCGCTACCCGCGCTGCGGACCCGCGGCAGCAACCAGCGGCTCAAGCCCCAGCTCGCGCGCATAATCTTCCTGTGTAAAGACTTCGACCAGGCCAAACGTATCGGTCGCATCGTCAAACGCAAAATGCAGCACCGAACAGTTGCCCGGCACGCGCTCGTGCTCGTCGGCCGCCGCGCCCCTCACGTGGTCCAAAAACTCCTTGATTGCCGAGGCATGGCTCACCGCGAGCACGCACGAATGGTCCGGGCGTCGCATAAGATCGGTTAACGTCGCCACCATGCGCTCGCGCACCTGCATCTGCCCCTCGCCGCCAAACTGACGATAAAAGTCACGCCACGGACGCACGGGCATCAGCATCACGCGCTCGGCCTCAAAGTCGCCAAAATACCACTCGCGCAGGCCATCAAGGCGCTCGTAGGCAAGACCCGGCCACAGGCTGGCGATGGTCTGCTCGGTGCGGTGCAGCGTAGAGGTGTAGGCGTGGTCGGGCTCAATGCCACGTGCGCGCAAAAACATACCGGCGCGCGCCGCCTGCTCGCAGCCCAACTGCGTGAGCGGCGAGTCACTCCAACCCTGAATGATGCGTTTAAGGTTGAATATCGTCTGTCCATGACGGACCAGATACAGATCTTTATTCATAGGGGTCCTTTCGTTTGTTACCAACCCAAGAGCGAAAACGCCCCGTCGAAATAGCCAAAATGAAGCACGGCACCGTTGTCGGGTTGCTCTCCCCCGCCGGTCACGCATCTAAGAAACTCATGGCAGGCAGAGCCATGAGAGACCGCAAGCACACAATCGTGCTGCGGCCTGGCCATGATGTGGGACAGCGCCGCGACCATACGCAACTGGAGCTGCGCTTCCGACTCGCCACCAAAGGCAACCGGATAATCACCCCAAGGCTGCGGCGGCATCTCGCGATTTGATGTACCCTCCAGCGAGCCCAGGTGCCACTCGCGCAGGTCGTCGACCGGCTCTATGGGAAGACCCTCGCCAACGATCAGCTCGGCCGTGTGGAGCGCCCGAC
This sequence comes from uncultured Collinsella sp., assembly GCA_905204415.1. GTDB lineage: Bacteria > Actinomycetota > Coriobacteriia > Coriobacteriales > Coriobacteriaceae > Collinsella. Next base: position 2,108 of record CAJKZP010000078.1, read on the forward strand.
CCAACGGAGACGAATACGCATGGTCAAAGGAGATGCCACGCGCCTTAAACGCGGCGCGCGTCGCCAGCGCCTGCTCGCGCCCGCGCGCCGTAAGCGGCGAATCGTGCCAGCCCTGCAAAATGTTCTGCACATTGAGCTCAGTCTGCCCATGTCGCACCAAATACAGATCGGCCACACGCCCTCCTCTCGCACCACCACAAAGGGGCCAGGCACCTTTGTGGTGGTTTTGCCGCCGGATCACGCCGAAATGGCGCGCAACTACAGCAGCACGTCGGCAAGCGGACGCTTGGGAACGTGGTGCACCTGCGCCTCGTCGCGCCAGTAATTGATAGAACCATCCGGGTTGGAGTCGATCGCGTCGATCACCTGTGTCTCGGCTGGCACGCCAAAAGCCATGATCAGCTTGAGCTCGTATCTGTCGTTATCGAGCCCCATGGCATCGATTGCGCGGGGCGTAAAGGCCTTGAACATGCAAGCCGCCACCTCGGGCGTTGCGCTGCGCGCGGCGAGCATCATCGTCTGAGCCGCGATGCCCGTGTCGACCTCGGTGATAGGCGCGGCGGGCTTGCCAGGAACGGTGCGCTCGGCAAGAACTGCGATGTAGCCGGTCGGGCGTTCGCCCTCATTGGGACCCGACCAATCCTTGAGCGCACCGGCCCACGCGAGCTCATCAAATACACGCGCGCAGTCCTCAGCACCGCTCACCACATGAAAACGCAGACGCTGAGCATTAGCGCCGCAGGGAGCCAGGTGCGCCAGCTCTGCCAGCTCGAGCAAAAACTCGCGCGGCACGCGCATGGACTCGTCAAAACGGCGGCATGTGCGAGCGCGACGAACCAGCGCATCAAACGTATCCAAGCCAAGCTTTTCACAGCCTTGCTTTGCCATCGACTCCGCACTCGACGGCGCCGCGGGAACAGCTTCGTTCATAGAGACCCCCAATACAAGCCAATTGTTCTTAGAAAATCTAACCTAAAACGCAGACAATAACGAACAGAGCCGCAATGTTCTACACCTGTTAAATAGAATAACGCGACATGGGGAACAACGAGAACAAATCGGGGCCTTTGGGTTACACTTCGCCCTCCCCGACCCTTACGCCAGCGCCTTTAGGCGATACTGGTTGTAACGATTAAGGCTTACGCCACGCGGAAAGGAGACCTCATGGGCATCTTTAAGAACGATGACAAGCAATCGAACGCGTTTGGATTTGACGAGAAAAGCATGGCAGGCAAGGCAATCAAGGCCGTGCGCTGGATCTACGCCGTCACGGGCGTCATCGCACTGCTTGCCGGCATCGCGTTGCTGTTTGCGCCCGCCAAGTCCCTCGTCTTCCTAACGACCGTCCTGGGCTTCTACTTTGTAATCACGGCCGCGATCAGGCTGTTTACCGCTGTTTTCGAACCGCTGCTGCCCACCGGCTGGCGCGTTACGAGCATCATCGCCAACCTGCTCATTATCCTGGGCGGCGTGGTGATCCTGCGCAACCAGGCCTTCTCGGCCGCTACACTCACCACGCTCGTGGTGGTCGTGGCCGGCTTTGGCTGGATTGTCGAAGGTGTCATGTCCATTCTGGAATCCGAGCTTTCGTCTAACCGCGCCCTCGCTATCCTGAGCGGCGCGCTCTCCATCATCGCCGGCGTGTTCGTGTTTATCTATCCGCTGTGGTCGGCAAAGATGCTCGTCATCTTTAGCGGCGCCGCGCTCCTGGTGTTTGGCGTGACGCTGATTATTCGTGCTATCCGCTTTGGCAAGCTGGTGCGCTAGATGCCGCGAACGCTGTTTATTGATGCCGACGCCTGCCCGGTCACGCGCGAGTCGATCGACTGCGCGCGGCGGGCGGGCGTCGCCGTGGTTATCGCCGGCAACAGCACGCAAAACCTGGAGCGGCACATTCGCCGCGACGATCCGCGCGATGCCGAGCACGCACGACGCGGCTTTTGGGTCACTACGCTCGATGTGAGCGTAGGCGCCGACAGCGCAGACTTTGCCATTGTCGAACGTCTGCAGGCGGGTGACGTGGTCGTGACGCAGGACATTGGCCTGGCGAGCATGGTGCTCGGCCGCAATGCCGCCGCCATCGGTGTGCGCGGGCGCGTGTACGACAAGGCGACCATCGACATGCAGCTGTTTATTCGCCACGAGGAAAAGAAGGTGCGTCGCGCCGGCGGTCGCACCCGCGGGCCGGCAGCCTTCACCAGCGAAGACCGCGCCCGCTTTAAGCGCAACCTCACCGAGCTGCTCCGCTAACCAAGGCAGATTTTAGGACATGCCTAAAATCTGCCTTTTTGTTTTGGACGGTGTGAGCGCTCAGGATCCATGGCTCAACAAAAAACGGGCTTCAAAATGCCATGCGCCGCCGCATTGTGCAGGCGCCGAGCATGGCTATTTTGAAGCCCGTTTTGTTAGGCCTACTTAGAGGCCGAAGGCAGATAAAACGAGCCCCCAGCCAGCGCCGATGACGTACATCATGATCAGGAACACAGCGTTTTCGCGGGCGCTGCGGTTGGTGCGGAACAGGACCAGGTAGCCCACGCCGGCGGAAATGAGCGTGCCGGCGAGCATCGGTGCCAGTTGCAGCGCGCCTTCCAGATACAGCTGCGTAATGACCACGCTCGCCGAGCAGTTGGGGATCAGGCCGACAAGCGCCGAACCCAGAACGGCGAGCGTCTCGTTGCCGCGCAGGAACTGCTCGATTGCGGACTCACCAAAGGTCTCGAGCACGGCGACCAGAATCAGTGTTACCAGGAAAATGAATACCGATACCTGCACGGTATGCGAGATGGCGCTGCGGATAATCGACAGGACGGGCGCGCCTTCATGAGAGTGGGAGTGGCCGTGGCCATGATGGTGTTCATGCTCGCCCTCTTGACCGTGATCATGGTCATGTCCATGTTCGTGCCCATGCCCGTTCTCGTCCTCATCCTCGTCTTCATCACAACCGCAATGGTCGCGCTCGCACAGCTCATGGATGTGATCGGCACTCACGCCAGCCTCGGCCACCTCGTCGATGATGTCACCGCCGCTGTGGTCGTCATGCGCGCAGTTAACGTGCGCCGGATTGGCAGCAGTTCCCAACACGGTACGGCGAATCGCCGCATGCGCACGGGCGTTGCGACGCAGACCGCGAATGGCGGCATCCACGATAAAGCCCGTGACCAGCGCGATCAGCGCTTTCGAAGCCAAAAGCATCGCCATAGTCTGCACGGGAACCTGCTCGGCAAGTAGCAGCGGCAGCATCTCGTCGGAGGTCGAGAGAAACACCGCCACCAGGGTACCCAGCGTCACGACGCGACCGGCGTACAGCGTTGCCGCCATCGCCGAAAAGCCGCACTGCGGCACCATACCCAGCAACGAGCCAACGACGGGGCCGGCGGCGCCGGCACGCTTGATGGCGCCGTTAACGCGGTCGCCCGCAACATGCTCGAGCGTCTCGAGAGCCAGATATGTCACCAACAAGAACGGCACCAGCGAGAGCGTGTCCTTGCCGGCGTCGAGCAGAATATCAATCAGCAAATCCATGACGGATGGAACCTTTCGTGTCTTTCGGCAGCATTGTAAAAGTCCTAGCGGTCAACTAGGGTATTGTAGTTGTCCTAGGCGCGATGCCAATAGTTGCCCATGGTAAACTATCATCTCGCCATAACTCGACAAACCCGAGCCGCATGACGCGGCCCGTCCAAGGAGCAGCATATGAACGTATCGCAAGCACTCGAATACGAGCGCCAGCCGTTTATCCCCATGTTCATCTATGGCGATCACGGTGCCATGGAATCCGAGCGCCAGAAAGGCGAAGAGGCCCTCAAGGTGCTCGAGACCGAGTACTTTACCGCCGAGGACGACCCCGGCTTCGACTTTGCCACCGTGCGCGACCTGGCCGATCGCAACCGAGACCTGTGCGACCAGATTGGCGAGGCGCGTCTGCGCAACGTGACGCCCGCGACGCTTTCGCGCGGCCTGTCCGACGCCGACACTTGCGCCGCCATCGGCAAGATGCAAAAGCGCACCGCCGCGTCCGTCATGCGCGAGATCCGCGGCGACCGCGACGCGCTCGGTGTCGCCTACGCCCGCAAGCCCATCCAGGGCACGGTGCTCGGCATCGACATCGAGACCACCGGCCGCGCACCCGAGCGCGGCTACATCATCAACGTGGGCTGGGAGATCATGGAGCTCACCAGCGACGCCGTCCCGCACGACGCCGAGGCGCACTACTGCGGTCTGCCCGATATCTACCGCGGCGAGGATGTGCCGCTGTCGAATATCCACCACATCACCTGGGATGACATTGACGGCAAAACGCCCTTCCGCGAGAACAAGGAACTGCAAAAGCAGTTGCTCAAGCTTATGAAGAAGTACCCGTACATGGCGCACAACGCCGCCTTTGAGGACAGCTGGTTCAAGATCCACCTGGACGGTTACGCCGAGGCACGCCGCGCCGGCAAGATTATCGTCATCGACTCGCGCCAGATCTGCCGCAGTCTGGATGCCGATGTGCGCTCGCTCCCCCGCGAGTCCGCGCCCGCTGCACTCGAGAACTGGGCGCGCCGTCGCGGCACCCTCGCCGTCGACGCCAACGAGCAGCACCTGGGCCTCGACGACACCGACCTTATGCTCCGCACGGTGCAGGCCGAGTTCAACCTCAAGAACCTATTTGCCAAGTAGATTGCCAAGTAGAGGCGCCATTCGCGAGCAATACTTGCCGGGCCATAGCGCCTGTGCAAAAGCGACACGCCGAGGCGTCCCTCTCAAGCAACGCAATGCGGGTCGATATCCAAGTGGATATCGACCCGTTTTTGCACGTCGCTAGGGCACCCACGTTGGCACCGGCGCCTTATCCGCGCCCACCAATGCCCTTAGCCGCCACTAGGGCCATTCGATAGCAAAATATTTCACAAATTAGATTGACATATGAACATGCACTCATATACTCGGAAGTAAGTTATATGAGCGCATGTTCATATGAAAGGATATTGCTATGAGCGATCCCGCTGATGAAATAAAGTCCAGCATCGACACCACCATCGTGCCCGACATCCCCACCACTTGCTCGCCCGAGGACCTTCCCGACGAGGAGCTGCTGTACGACCTTGCCGACCTGTTCAAGGTCTTCAGCGACACCACGCGCATCAAAATCCTCTACGCCCTCATGGGTCGCGAGCTCTGCGTGGCAGACATCGCCGAAGCGACCGCAACCTCGCAGTCTGCGGTGTCGCACCAGCTGCGCACGCTCAAGCAGTCGCACCTGGTTAAATTCCGGCGCGACGGGCGCAATATCCTCTACTCGCTCGCCGACGACCATGTCTACACCATGCTCAACCAGGGCATGAGCCACATCTGCGAATAACGACCAACCACGGTACCAGCGCGGCCTGCACCCAAGCCGCAAAAACAGGGAAAGGAACCCACCATGAAAAAACAGTTCAAGCTCGACGAGATCGACTGCGCCAACTGCGCGCGTAAGCTTCAGGACGAGCTGGCCAAGCTCGATGGCGTCAAGTCCGTTTCGGTCAACTTTATGACCCAGAAGTTGACGCTCGAGGCCGACGACGCCGAGTTCGACGAGGTCCTTGACCGCGTCGTGGAGTTTACCGCCGATGCTGAGCCGGACTGCGAGATCATTCTCTAGCCTGCGCATACGCTGACCCGCAAGGCCGCGCTTGCCGCGGCCTTTGCTCGCGAAATTATATGAGCGAGTGTTCATACATTCAAATGGGAGGTTTAAATCATGGCAGCCGCCGATCCCACAAAGAAAAAGAAAAAGCGCAAGAAGAAAGAGTCCCTTGAGCATAAGCGTAACCGCATCCTGGTAGCACTGGGCATTTTTGCCGTCGTTTATGCCCTCGACGAGCTCGGCGCTCTCGCTATCGCATTTGGGGAGCCCGGCAACATCTACGCCAGCTTCGCGCTGTTCCTCATGCCGTTTTTGATTGCCGGCTACGACGTACTGCAAAAGGCATTCAACAACATCCGCCGCGGCAAGGCGTTCGACGAAAGCTTCCTCATGGCGGTCGCGACCATCGGCGCATTTGCCATGGTACTCTTCCCCGACACCGACCCGCACATGGCCGAAGGCGCCGCCGTCATGCTGTTCTACCAGGTCGGCGAGCTGTTCCAGGCCTACGCCGTGGGCAAGAGCCGCAAATCGATCAGTGCAATGATGGACATCGCGCCCGACTACGCCAACGTCGAGCAACCCGACGGCACACTCGAGCAGGTCTTCCCCGATGACATCGCCGTCGGCACCGTCATCGTCATTAAGCCCGGCGAGCGCGTGCCCATCGATGGCGTCATCATCGAGGGCGAGACGCAACTCGACACCGCCGCCCTTACCGGCGAATCGATCCCCCGCCCGGCCAAAACCGGAGACGATATCATCAGCGGCTGCATCAACATGACGGGTCTCATCCACGTGCGCACCACCAAGCCATTTGGCGAGTCCACCGTCGCGCGCGTCCTGGAGCTCGTAGAAAACGCCAGCGAAAAGAAGGCGCGTACCGAGAACTTCATCACGCGCTTCGCCCGCGTCTACACGCCCGCCGTCACCGGCGCGGCCGCGGTACTCGCGCTCGGCGGCGGCTTGGTCACCGGCGCCTGGTCCGACTGGATCCTGCGCGGCCTGACCTTCCTCGTCGTCAGTTGCCCATGCGCGCTCGTGATCAGCGTGCCGCTCAGCTTTTTTGGCGGCATCGGTGGCGCATCCAAGCTGGGCGTCCTCATCAAGGGCTCTAACTACCTCGAGACGCTCGCGGATGTGGACACCGTCGTCTTTGACAAGACCGGCACGCTCACCAACGGCACGTTTTCGGTCGTGGCGGTACACCCCGAGGCAGGCTACACCGAGCAGTCGCTGCTCGAAGTCGCGGCCCTTGCCGAGTCATTCTCCGACCATCCCATCGCGCAGTCGGTACGCACCGCCTTCCAGGGCGAGCTCGATCCCAAACGCGTAAGCGACTCCACCAATGACGCGGGCCATGGCGTGACGGCGATTATCGACGGCAAGCGCGTCATCGTCGGCAATGCCAAGATGCTTGCTGTGGCCGGTATCGAAGCGCCCAATTGCGAGATCGTCGGCACCATCCTCCACGTGCTGGTCGATGATACGTACGCCGGCCACATCGTAATTGCCGACACCATAAAGACCGATGCCGAGCAAACGATTCGCGACCTGCACGCCGCCGGCGTCAAGCGCACCGTCATGCTCACGGGCGACCGTGAGGAGGTTGCGGCGTCTGTAGCCAAGCAACTCGGTCTCGACGAGTTCCACGCGCAGCTGTTACCGGGTGATAAGGTCGAGCGTGTCGAGGCATTGCTGGCGGCCGAATCGGTCAAGGGCAAGCTCGCCTTTGTCGGTGACGGCATCAACGATGCGCCCGTGCTCACCCGCGCCGACATTGGCATTGCCATGGGCGCCATGGGTTCCGACGCCGCAATTGAGGCTGCCGACGTCGTGCTCATGGACGATAAGCCGTCCAACATCGTCCGCGCGATCCGCGTGGCGCGCAAGACCATGACGATTGTTTGGCAGAACATCATCTTTGCGCTGGGCATTAAGTTGCTGATTCTGGTGCTCGCGGCGCTGGGCATCGCCAATATGTGGCTCGCCGTCTTTGGCGACGTGGGCGTGGCGATCATCGCCATCCTGAACGCCATGCGCGCGATGGGTGTCAAGAACCTGTAGCGTCCGTAGTCCCTCCGGCCGGGACCGGGCTTGGTTTTGAAAACGTCCTCGCGCATGAGGCCCGCCTTTCCTGCTCCTGCGG
>CAJKZP010000079.1:0-9839 GCA_905204415.1 uncultured Collinsella sp.
GATTCGCAGAGCGAGTCGATGTCGGCGGCCGATTTCCACGCCTCCCTAACGAAAGCAAGGTGCTCGAGGGCCGATAGCGTGGGGTAGAGATCCGCGCTGCCCGAAGAGCTCAGATAGACAAGTTCCGCGAATTCGGCCGATTGACGTTGGCGGATCCCGTCTGCCGCCAGGCTTCCCGAGCGGATACGGGTGGGAAATTGGCCCGATAGCGCTTCCAGAAGGGCGGTTTTCCCCGAACCGTTGGGAGCAACGAGGCCCTCCGCCGTTCCCGGGCTCAGGAAAACAGCAAGCACTCGGACTACGAGGAGAGATTCTTCCTGATAGGGATGAACTAAAGCAAAGGAAAAATGACCCACGGATTACCGACAAATGGTCCCATGAATTACCTTCAAAACGAACCACGCGCTGGTAGAACGTTGCAAATTTCAACGTTCTGGAATCGTGGGTGCTGACGGTTTGCCATTGCGAGAGGCATGGCGGCTCGACCATCAGGATAATCTCGGCGAGAAATCGACGAGGACAGAGGGACGGCAGTATTGGAGCTATCGAAATGAATGGCAAGGACGAGATTATGGAGATGCCCGCCGAGGTCGATTTCTCCAACAGCGTTCCGAATCCCTACATCGGGAAGGCGCGCCGCCGCGTCACCATGAACATCGACGGCTAGAACATCGACTACTTCAAGGCGGAGTCCGCCCGTACAGCGGTGCCGTATCAAGTCATCATCAGCATGTACCTGGCCGAGTGCCGCGGGCGGAGGAGGCGTCTGACGTTCGCGAAGTGCAGTGGTGAGCATTCCCGCTTGGGCCGTAAAAGGAAGAGGGGGCTGGCAAGGCCAGTCCCCTCTTCTCTCATGACGCTCGATTTGCATTTACAACACGACAAAAGCCGGGCCGCTGGTTACCTTGTCAAATTCGAGCACCGACGTTCCGGTGTTCAAATAAAGGCTTCCTTGGTTTCCGTCTGCGGAGGCGTAAGCCAGGTGGACAAATCCGTAATCATCTCCTGATTGGTCGGCCAACATGAAGATGTTCGGATCGCCGGTTGTCTCAAATGAACCGTCGGTCACATTTCCATTGCTGTCGACGATTTGCCACCTGTTTTCGTCTTCCCCAAGGAAGGAGAGCTGGGTTAAGCCGGTCTCGTGGTCTCGGTACACTCCGTCTAGGCGGAACCCTTCGGAAATGCCATGTTTCAAGGTGTTCGCATCTTTTATGGATACGGCAGAGACTACGATTGCGGCTATCGCGACCAATAACGCCAGCGCAATGGGTATTTTGGCGGAGCCGGTCTTCATGTCAGCCTACTTTGCGCTTGCCGAGAGCCATGCTGTAGAACGTGTTGGTGGCCATCTTTGCGTAGACCCTGCGTACCCCGTTCGTCGTCTCATAGACGACGTAGGGTTGAATCTTGTGGGTCACGTTCGCCGTCGCCTTGTAGAAGCCCGATCCGGAAATGTTGACCGCGTACCCCGTCACGCTGAGGGAGCGATTTGCCTTCGGGATGGAAACGCTCACGCTGCCAACTCCTCCGGGAAGGGATACCGACACACTGACCGATCCGCCGCCGGAAGGTGATACGAAGATAGAGCCACCTCCCGATATCTGCACGCCGCCCGCCGGCTGTCCGGCGACGTCATGCCATCCAGTGCTCTTGTTTACCACGCTGCCGTATACCGTGTCGTAGGTCGGACGTCCCCCGGCTCGTGCGTCGCCATCGTACCCGGCGAGGGCTTGCTCGATGATTTGCGCAGCTTCTTCCTCCGCGCGTTCGCGGAGCATCGCGTCAAACTGGTTTTCAGTGAGGTCGGGGCGAACGAAGTAGTCGATTCGATTCTGATCAAGTGTTTGAAATTCCGCCGCTAACACCCCTTTTGGCATCAGTAGGGAGATTCCTCCAACCGCCGCTGCGGCGATAGCGGCTCGCCTGGTGATCCCGGTTTCGACGATTTTCTTCATTGTGTCCTCCTAACGGACGTCTTGGATAGAAAACATCTCCTTTCTCAAAATTGCCCCTGATAACGTGATGATTCCTCGCTCGTTCATGTTGCCGTTGGCTTGGGTTGCGCGCGTATTGAATGCGTCGACAAAGCTCTGCATGCCCTGCTTCATAAAGAAGGGGCCGAAGATGGGTGAATTGAACGCGATGGGGATGGAGAAGGCTGCGGCAAGAACGAGCGTAGAGATCCATACGGCCCTGTCTCTTAGGATTAGTTTGAGAAGAAGTCGACAGTACATTTAGAAGCACCTACATTTCTCAAAGCATCGTTAGTTTAATTAATGACAGACCGAATGAAGATACGTGCGACGGGGGCGAGGCAAATGGCTGAGCGGTATTGATACGCGGGTTCAACGGTATCATATTGACCACATAGATTATTAACCTGCATTTCTACCCGCCCTCTCCGTAGAGCCGCCGATACGCGCTTAGCGCACCCTCGGCGCGTCCGGCAGGCTTTGCGAAATGGGATCCAGGAGACTTCGGCGCAGCATCATCTTGCGGAATGCTTCTAATGAGCCTCCCATCCTTCAAAAACAGAATCTCATCGCACAGCCTATCGACCGAATCCAAGATGTGGGATGACATGATGATGCACGTACCAGAATCGGCCAGCTTCCTGAGAATCTCGGAATGCAAGTCCACCCTGCTGGGGTCGAGCGCGTTCATGGGCTCATCTAATAGAAGGTACCGCGCACCCGTCGCATACGCAATCGCCAGGGTAAGCTGCTGCTTCATGCCCTGGCTCAGAGTGCGGATCCTCATCTTCGCGAACTCGCCTATCTGCGTTTGTTCTACTATCTCTTCGATATCGCGAGCATGCGGCCACATATCGCAAACCATCTTGAGGTGATCTTCCGCACGCAATCCGGGATACAGCAGCGTCCCCTCACCAGGTGCATAGAAGATCATAGAACGGACCTCTCTCGCACCCGTACCCTGCACCTCATCCAGAACGATGCTCCCGTCCACGCGAGGACCCGGCAAACCTGCCATCGCACGCAGCAACGTCGTCTTTCCATGCCCGTTCGGAGCGACGAGACCGTAGACCGTACCCGGGGCAAACTCAGCGTCCACCGAATCTACGAGCACCTTCTTTCCATAAGAGATCGTCAGCGTTTGAAGGCCAATCATCGAGACCGTCCCCTTTCGATCTTTGGAACACCCAGGCGCGCCACCAACGGAGATACGGCGCCCAAAACCACCAGCAGAGCGCCCGATGCGCCGACGACCTCTCCAAAAGGCATCGCGTTCGTCCCTCGCCCAAGGAACCCAATCGTCCCCACCTGGGAAGCGGGATCAAACGAGGCGAATGGAGCCAGCAGCGCGACGCCCATGCCCGCACTTTCAACATGAGCGCTCAACGAACCCAACACCAGGAGAACCGCGCAAACCACTCCGGTGACAACGGGGTTGCGGCTAATCGCTGCTGTCAACGCAGCGACGACGGAAATCACGCCGTATGCCATGACCAGCAACGGAATACTGCACAACACCGCCTCCCCCACCATGGACGTTGTCGAAGCTCCCGCCCGAATGAGAGCGACGGGATACTCCGATCCACCCGCACCGTTCTTAATCAAGGACACAACCGCAGCGGGAACCATCGACACCAAAAGCAGCGCCAAGCCAAGCAGGAGAGACAGCGCAACGGCCGTCAGAAAACGCACATGCGCTGTTGCGGGGACTTGGAGAACCAGAAGGGAACGACACTGCAGGTGGATGCACGCAAGCGATGTGACAACCACGGGCAACAGCCAAAACAAGGAAGGAAGCGCTGCCTGGAGATAGGAAAGGAGGATTAATGGGGGCATCTTCGTACTTAACTCGTAAACCTTGGGGTCCGGCAAGCTCGCGATCGACTCGAGCAGAAGGGCGCGCGCCTCCGCACGAGAAGGAGTCTCCGGCTCGATTCCGATCGATTGCAGGAGGGTCGCATCTGCCGCGCCCAGCTCGCCTCGAGCGCGCTCGTACGTCGCAAGGCTTCGAAACCCCTCCGCAGGCGTAGGCGCGTACACGAAACCCGAAAGGGCACCTCGCATGTCTTCCAGGGCCGTCTTGCCCTCGACGTCCATATTCGCAGCGTCCTGCTCTAGATACCGGTCTATTGAACGGAGCTCGCCATCCCTATACCGACCGGCGGAAGCGGCGTCAGCGTCAGGAAACACCTCGACCAGGGCTGGAACCAGCATCGTCGTCGACATTGCAATCGCGCACACGGCGATGACAGGAGAATGCAGGAGCAGTTTCCCCATCGTTCTTACGTATGCAACGGCGAAGGCACAAGCGCTCGAACGAGTTGCCGTTCTCGATGCGGTGAAGGAACCTCTCTCAAGACAAATCGGGGGCATCGGGCGCGCGCAGCCGCTCTTTCCAGCAACGCAAAGCAGGCTAATTGCCAGCACCTCGATCCCGATTGCGCATACGAGGGCAATCGCGCCACGCCCGAAGCAAAGTCCGGGCAGATTCACTATCTGCGTTGTCGGGTACGGGCTATAGGCGCCGACGGTCAGCTCGGTGTTCGCATACGAAAGGGGATTCAACAGGGCGAGCTCACGTAAAGCGATGGATCTTCCGTAATACCCGGGAACCATCGTCACCCCCATCAGGGCACATACGAACACGATTCCAAGCGTAGGGTTATTGGCAATCTTCACGGCAAGGTGAACGACGAGCGAGATGAACGCCGCCACCAAGAATTGCAAGATGGCCGTCTGTGCGAACACCAGCCAAGCCGGTTTGATAACCGGAGTCGCATATTGAACGTAGCCTATCGGATAGAACAGCGAGCCCGGGCCATTCTTCACAAGTGCGGCGATTATCCCTGGAAGATTGACGGCGAAGACGGCAAGCATCGCAAAAACACTCGCCCATACGCTCGATGCAACAAGCCTGCCCAGCTCACCCATCGGTGCCTGGATGATGAGTTTTTCACGTTTGTTAAGACGCGCGGCAAGGAACGAAACGGCAACGGCCGTTGCGGCCCATAGCAAGTACTCCTTCGATCCGTCATAAAAGGAGTACGCTCCATCCGATACCTGCAGAAACGGAAGCAGAGGAGAGAGCGGCGCCAAGACAAGACGCCCCGCGGCAAGAGGGTACAGAAGCGCGGGCATGCTTGATGAAGAGGTATAGACGCCCTCCTCCCCCGCATTCACAAGCGCATCCGCATAGGATGCTGACAATTCCTGCTCAACACGGGTTATTCCCGACTCGAGGTATTCAACCCGTCCGTCGATGCCAGCCGCGCTCCTGAAGACGGGCAAAGCACAAAGAACCATCAACGCAACAACGGCAACACAGAGCGACCTGGAGGAGAGGAGCGACCTAAAGATTGCCTTCGAGATTTTGAGCATATTCATCGCCAACCTTGACCTCATCCAGTCGGAACAGAGGGGCCGAATAAAATGCTCGGCCCCTCCTCGCATCTAGTAGGTGCTATAGACAAATTGCCATTTATCAGTTGTGCCAAGAATACCACAGGAACACATTGCAGCGAGGCGGGATTCCCTATGATGCGCGGATCGGCGATAGCCATTTCGGTAGGAGATCGTCTTGTAAGAGATGTTGAACATCGAGATGCTGTGCCCGCTTACGCCGCGAGGACAGCTGTAGCTCCAGTAGGTATCGACGACGTCGTCCGTATACCCGAGGGGCTCAACGAGGGCACACTGGCTGCTCTCCTGGGAAGGAGGCATCGGGGTATCCGCAAAAGCGGGGGCTCCCGGCAGCAACAGACAAAGAGCGAGGCCGAGGAAAACCAAGAGCTTACACGACTTAACAGTACTGAACATAATCCTCTCCAATCTAGAGGGGTTTCGGTTGCAGCATGCTGTGATTACTTGCCGGCAAAGTCAATTTAACATAAACTGTTAAAAAGTAACCTGAGTTTTTTAAATTCTTCGGAGGTTATTATGAGTTCCGACAATCGCACTCCCCGGCTTCATTCCTTCCGCATCGCATGTGCGATAGCCTCTGCGGCCCTTTGCGTCACCGCCATCGCACAAGTGGCGTTCTCCTTAAAGCCAGCAATCGAAGTGCTCGACAACCCTGTAATTGCAGACTCCCCCGCGTATCCAGCCCTTGCGATCTCGACATTGGCCCCTGCCGTCATCGGTATCGCTACGACCATCCTCAGCGCCGTTCTCGTGTGGACGATCAAGAGCGGAGACCCCTTCAAGAAAGGGTCTGCGACATGCTTGAAGGTGCTCGGCATTCTCTTCGTTGTTCAAGCTGCCACCAGCCTCTACGCCGGCTCACTCGAAACCTCCGTTTCGATGTTTGGCGGCGAGGGGGCCGTCGGCGCCCAAGAGATCGCTTCATCATTCGACTGGACCTCTCTGGTTCTCGGCATCGTCCTGTTCATGCTTTCCCAGCTCTTCTTGTACGCCCGAGAGCTGTACCTCGACTCCGACGAGATTGCGTAAGGAAACGCCATGCCCGTAATTGTTCGCCTCGACAAGATCATGGCCGAGCGAAAGATTTCCTCGAACGAACTTGCCGAAAGGATTGGAACCACGCCCGTGAACCTGTCCCGTATAAAAAAAGGGCATATTCGCGGCATTCGCTTCAACACACTCGAGCAGCTATGCCTCGCCCTTCGTTGCCAACCCGGAGACCTTCTCGAAGTCATGAGCGAAGAGGATGCCCGAAAGGAGTTCGGACTCGATTGGTCCGCCGAGGATTAGAGGGCGGTCGTACTCGCCCTGCACACGGGGATGCGAATCGGCGAGGTCTGCGGCCTTCGGTGGTGCGATGTGGATTTCGAGACGGGCCTGATCTCGATCAGGCACTCGGTGGCGTACGCGAAGGGGATGGGTTCGTTCATCAAGGACACCAAGACCCATGACGCCAGGGGCATCCCCATCGACCCGGTCGGCCTGCTCCCCTTCCTGAAGGAGATCCACGAGATCGACCGCGGGAAGCTGCGCTCGCGCAACCTTACCGGGGCGGTCGAGATCGGGAACTGCTACATCCTGTCGGAGCCGGGCGCGACCTTCGCGACGACAAGCTATATCCGCAGGGCGTTCAAGACGTTCTCGGAGACCAACGGCCTCATGGGCACCAACGACGAGCTGATCACGTTCCACGGCCTGCGCCACACGTTCGCCACGCAGTGGATCCGCCAGGGCGGCGATATCAAGGCGCTCCAATCGATCCTCGGGCACAAGGACGCCATGGCGACGCTCAACGTCTACGCCGACATCGAGCCAATCTCCAAAATCCATAACATGCTGCGCGTCTCGCCGTGCCTCTGGCGCGGGTACCTCGGGCCGAGGGTCGATCCGGGACCCATGTTCCAGCAGAGAATCCAGGAGTCCATCGAGACGCTCCAGGCGTTCGGCTACGGCGTCACCGAGCCGGACGACCGAAATATCGTCATACGCGACGTGAAGACGATCAGTCGGCTCTACCCCACCGAGTACGCCGCGGTGCTGGGCCCATCCCAACTGAGGTCACGGTGGTCCGATAGGGGCGCCGCCCGCGGCATGCGCCGCGGAGCGGTATCCCCTACCGAATAGTGGGGGATGCCCCCCGTTTTCAGTTTGGAATCAGCGGTCGGAGGCGTTCGGCTGACTGCGGGAACGGCCTATCCGCTCGATGTGTTCGGCTGAGTTCGGAAATCAACCCAACACGAGCTGGACGCGCGCCAGACGGCTCTTCCCCATGCGGCCTGCCCCCTCACGCTCATGTTGCAGACGTGTAACACCGCAGTAAGCACACCCCTTTTGGCGCCAGACAGGTACAATGATGAACACTGTACCGTAGCGGAGCGCCCCCGCGCGCCGCAACCACGCGAAAGGGTTTCCCATGGCCGAGATCTCGTCCTCCCGCATCGTCATCACCGTCCTTGGCAAGAACCGCCCCGGTATCGTCGCCGGCGTCACCCGTGTTCTGGGCGAGGCCAACGTCGACATCCGCGACATCACGCAGTCCATTATCGAGGACATCTTCACCATGACCATGCTGGCCGACACCGCCGAGTCCAAGCTCGACTTCGCCGAACTGCAGAAGGCGCTGGCCGAGGCCGGCGAGCTTTCGGGCGTCAACGTGTCCATCCAGCGCGAGGACGTCTTTAACTTTATGTACCGCCTGTAGCGAACAAGCCGCTCGGGGCAGCTTGACGTCATATCGTCCAAGCGCGCAGCCCCCAAAGCGAACCGGAGAGGAGCGCGCATGGCCTACGACGCCAAGAAAATCTACTATCGCTTCGACGATCACCTGAGCCGCCTGGTTCTGGATTACGAGGCGAGCCGTCAGATTTCGCCCGAAAGCGAAAACCTCTACCACGGCCTGCCGACCGCCCCGTACGACGAGGGCCTGTTCGTAGAGCACAACGTCAAGCGCGGCCTGCGCAATGCCGATGGCTCGGGCGTGGTCGCGGGCCTTACCCGCATCTCGGACGTGCACGGCTACAACAAGGTCGACGGCAAAGTCGTGCCCGACCAGGGCAAGCTTACGCTGCGCGGCTACAGCATCGAGGACCTTGTCAACAACGCCCAGGCCGAGAATCGCTATGGCTACGAAGAGGTCGCCTACCTGCTCATCACGGGCTCTCTGCCCAACAAAGAGGAGCTCGACGGTTTTTGCGGACGTCTGGGTGCTTTTAGGCACCTGAGCGACGAGTACGTTAAAGAGTTCCCCATGACCACGGTGTCGTCGAGCATCATGAATGTGCTTCAGCGCGCTGTGCTGCTGCTCTACGCCTTCGACGCCGAGCCCGACGCCATTACACCCGAGCACGAAATCGACGTCGCCATCTCCATGCTCGCCCGTCTCCCCCGCATCGCCGCCTTCGCGCATATGGCCTCGGTCGCCAAGCGCCGCGGCTCCGAGGTTCATGTACCGCACCCCACACCCGGCCTCTCCACCGCCGAGACCATCCTGCAGGTGTTGCGCGGCGGCATGGCATTCACCCGCGACGAAGCCATGCTGCTCGACGTGATGCTCATGCTGCATGCCGAGCACGGCGGCGGCAACAACTCCACGTTCACCACGCGCGTGCTGACCTCGTCCGACACCGATCCGTACTCCACGTACGCCGGCGCTATCGGTTCGCTCAAGGGGTCGAAGCATGGTGGCGCGAACCATCAGGTGCTAGCTATGCAGCAGGAGATCAAGCAGAACGTGGCCGACTGGTCCGACGAGGGCCAGGTGGCCGACTACCTGGCGAAGATCGTCAACAAGGAGGCTTTCGACAAGACGGGTCTCGTGTACGGCATGGGGCATGCGGTGTACACGAAGTCCGACCCGCGCGCCATCATCTGCAAGCAGTTCGCCGAGAAGCTGGCCGTGGGCACGGAGTTCGAGGCCGAGTATCGTCTGCTGGAAAGCATCGAGCGCCTGGCGCCCGAGGTGATTCTGCGCGAGAAGGGCACCAGCAAGGACATGTGTGCGAACATCGACATGTATTCGGGCTTCGTGTACTCGATGATGGGCATTCCCGAGGATCTGTTCACGCCGCTGTTCGCGTGCGCGCGCATGTCCGGCTGGGCTGCGCACCGCTTCGAGGAGATCGTCTCCGGCAAGCGCATCATCCGTCCTGCGTACAAGTCCATTCGCAGCGGCAAGCGCGATTACGTTCCCATGAGCGAACGCTAGGGGCGGGGCGGCCGTCGACTCGGGTCGCCTGTTCGCGCGGCGCTTGTGCGGCCGCGCGCCGGATCGTTCGACATTGCGCCGCGAACGGATGTTTCACGTGAAACATCCGCGACCGAACGCACTCCAATGAACAACGTGCTCCTTTCCCAACGGGCGAGGAGCGCGTTTCTTTTTGCGAAGGATTCGCCCGCTTCGCTGCAGTGCCCGAGTTCTTCGCTGTCTCCTGAGATCGCTCCGCC
>CAJKZP010000080.1:0-9762 GCA_905204415.1 uncultured Collinsella sp.
TTGCCGGCTACGGCAACGGCATGCGCTACCGCTACGGCCTGTTTAAGCAGGAAATCGTTAACGGCAGCCAGGTCGAGGCTACCGACGAATGGCTCACTCACGGCTATCCCTGGGAGGTTCGCCGTCAGGACAAGGCCGTGACCATCAAGTTTGGTGGCCACGTTGAGGGCTTTGAGGAGAACGGCCGCACGTTCTACCGCACGGTGGACACGCAGGATATCTTGGCCGTTCCTTACGACATCCCCGTGGTGGGCTATGCCGGCGAGACCGTCAACAAGCTGCGCGTCTGGCCCGCGGAGCCGGTCGAGGAGCACTTTGACCTGGAGGCCTTCAACCGCGGCGACTATGCCCTGGCCGATGCCGAGCGCGCCGAGGCCGAGGCAATCAGCGCCATCCTCTACCCCAACGACGCCGGCGAGCACGGCCGTCTGCTGCGCCTGAAGCAGGAGTACCTGTTTGTCTCGGCCGGCATCTACAGCCTGCTCGACACCTTTGAGAAGGAGCACGGCGAGAACTGGGAGCTGCTGCCGCAGTTTGTTGCCATCCATACCAACGACACCCACCCCGCCATGTGCGGCCCCGAGCTCATGCGCATCCTCATCGACGAGAAGAAGCTTGAGTGGGATGACGCCTGGAACATCGTGACGCAGGTCGTGAGCTACACCAACCACACCATCCTGCCCGAGGCTCTGGAGAAGTGGCCCATCGGCACGTTCTCCAAGCTCCTCCCCCGCGTGTACCAGATCATCGACGAGATCAGCCGTCGTTGGCACGAGTCGTTCGACACCACGCAAGAGGGCTGGCAGGAGCGTCTGCGCCAGACCGCCATCCTGTGGGACGGCGAGATTCGCATGGCCAACCTGTCTGTGATCTGCAGCCACAGCGTCAACGGCGTGGCCAAGATCCACTCCGACATCATCAAGAACATCGTGCTCAAGGACTTCTATGCCCTGACGCCCGAGAAGTTCAACAACAAGACCAACGGCATCTCGCACCGTCGCTTCTTTGCCGAGGCCAACCCCACCTACGCCAAGCTCGTGACCGAGGCCATTGGCGACGGCTGGCTGAAGGATGCCTTTGAGCTGGAGAAGCTCAAGGAGTTTAAGGATGACACCGAATTCCTGAAGGCCGTGGGCGCCTCCAAGCGCGCCAACAAGGAGCGCCTTGCCGCCTACGTTAAGGCCGAGACCGGTCTGGTCATTGACCCCAACACCGTCTTCGATGTTCAGGTAAAGCGCTTCCATGCCTACAAGCGCCAGCTCATGAACATCATGAAGGTGATGGACATCTACAACCGTCGCATCGCCGATCCCAACTTCCACGTGACGCCGACGACCTTCATCTTTAGCGGCAAGGCTGCCTCGAGCTACACCTTTGCCAAGGAGACCATCCGCCTCATTAACTCCGTGGCCGACGTCATCAACAACGACCCGCGCGTCAACGAGGTCATGAAGGTCTGCTTTATCCCCAACTTCCGCGTGAGCAACGCCCAGCTCATCTACCCCGCCGCCGAGATCTCGGAGCAGATCTCCACGGCCGGCAAGGAGGCCTCGGGCACGTCCAACATGAAGCTCATGATGAACGGCGCCATTACGCTGGGCACCCTCGACGGCGCCAACATCGAGATCGCCGACCTGGCCGGCCGCGAGAACGAGGCTATCTTTGGCCTGACCGCCCCCGAGGTCGAGCAGCTCTGGGCATCGAACAGCTACTTTGCATGGTATACGCTCAACAACGACCGCGAGCGTCTGGGCCGCGTGATGGACGAGCTCAAGGACAACACCTTTGCGGGTCTTTCGGGCAACTTCGAGAGCATCTACAACGAGCTCATGAACAACAACGACCCCGACCTGGTCATGGCAGACTTCCGCAGCTACGTGGATGCGTGGGAGAAGCTCACCGGCGGCTATGGCGACCAGGAGACCTGGAACCGCAAGGCTCTGCTCAATACCGCCTCGAGCGGCTGGTTCTCGAGCGACCGCACCATTCGCGAGTACCGCGACGAGATCTGGCACGCGCAAAGGCGCGCGAGCTCCCCTATGCCAGCACGGCATTACTCGACGGGCGCGACCGAGCGCCGCGCCCGTCACTAATGGGTTTAGGAACATCGATGACAGAAGGAGAAATCGATGAGTAAGAAAGAATGCATCGCGATGCTCCTCGCAGGAGGACAGGGCAGCCGATTGGGGGCACTCACCCAAAAGATCGCTAAGCCGGCGGTTAGCTTTGGTGGCAAGTTCCGCATTATCGACTTTTCGCTCTCCAACTGCTCCAACTCGGGCATCGACACGGTGGGCGTTCTGACGCAGTATCGCCCCTACCTGCTGCATGCCTACGTGGGCTCCGGCGAGGCGTGGGATCTGGACAGCCGCGACGGCGGCGTGTCGATCCTGCCGCCGTACGAGACGCAGACCGGTGGCGCCTGGTATGCGGGCACGGCCGACGCCATTACGCAGAACCTCGACTACATCAAGGCCAACGACCCCAAGTATGTCCTGATTCTTTCGGGCGATCACCTGTATCGCATGGACTACCGCAAGATGCTCAAGACGCACATTGAGAACAACGCCGACCTCACGGTAAGCGTTATGCCCGTGCCGTGGGAGGAGGCCAGCCGCTTTGGCATCCTGACCACCGACCCCGAGGACGGCCGCATCACCAAGTTCACCGAGAAGCCCGATAAGCCCGATTCGAACCTCGCGTCCATGGGCATCTACATCTTCTCGGCCGACGTGCTGATCGAGGCGCTCGAAGAGGACGCTCTGGACCAGCGCTCGAGCCACGACTTTGGCAAGGACATCATCCCCAAGCTGCTCGGCGAGGGCAAGCGCCTGTACAGCTACGAGTTCCACGGCTTTTGGAAGGATGTCGGCACCATCGCCAGCTTCCACGAGACCTCGATGGACCTGCTGGGCAACAACCCCGAGTTCGATCTGTTTGACAAGCACTTCCCCATCATGTCCAACATCACCACGCGACCGCCGCACTACATTGGCCCGGACGGCCGCCTGGACGACTGCCTGGTCTCCAACGGCTGCAAGATCTATGGCACCGCTCGCCACTCGATCCTTTCGACCGATGTCATCATCGAGGAGCGCGCCGTGGTCGAGGACTCCGTGCTGCTGCCGGGTGCGCACGTTAAGAGCGGCGCTCACATCTGCCGCGCTATTTTGGGCGAGAACTCCACGGTCGAAGAGGGCGTGAAGCTCGGCTCTGTCGATACCACCAAGGATACGGCCGTCGTTGGAAATGACGTCGTTATCGGGAAGGGGGAATGATCCGATGATCAATCGCAAGGCCATCGGTTATATCACCGCTAACTACTCTTCGACCTACGGCAGCGTGCTGCTCAAGGACCGCCCCATCGCGTCCGTTCCGTTTTTGGGCCGCTACCGCCTGATCGACTTCCCGCTGTCCAACATGATGAATGCCGGCATTAAAACCGTCGGAGTCGTCATGCCGGGCAACTACCGCTCGCTGATCGACCACGTGGGCTCGGGCAAGGACTGGGGCCTGGACCGCAAGAAGGGCGGCCTGTTCATGGTGCCCGGCAACGCGTATGGCACCACCAAGGGCGGCATGCGCTTCCTGCTGCGCGACATCATCTCCAACAAGACGCTGTTCCAGCGCTCGGACAAGCCCTATGTTGTGATGATGGGCACCAACATCATCTTTAATATGGACCTCAACACCATCATCGACGCGCACGAGAATTCCGGCGCCCAGATGACCGTGGTGTATTGCAAGGCCACGCGCAACGTCGATGACGAGACCAAGCTCGAGATTAACGAGAACGGCCGTCTGACGGGCGTGAGCGCCGGCGTCGTGTACGGCGACAATGCCTCTATGGACTGCTGCATCGTCAACCGCGAGACGCTGCTCGAGATCATCGACCACTACCAGGCCGCCGACTATCTGGACCTGCTCGAGGCACTCCAGGGCGACTTTGGAAACATCGATGTGTGCAGCTACGAGTACAAGGGCGAGGTCGTGGGCGTGTTTAGCGAGAAGTCGCTGTATCGCCGCAGCATGGACCTGCTCGACCAGACCGTGGCCGACCAGCTCTTTGACCCCGAGCGCCCGATCCTGACCAAGGCCCACGACGTGCCGCCTTCGCGCTATGCGACCGGCAGCCACGCGTGCAACTCGATCATCTCGGCGGGCTGCATCATCAAGGGCACCGTGCGCAACTCGATCCTGTCGCGCGGCGTTGTGGTTGAGGAAGGCGCTTCGGTGACCAACTCGATCATCAACCAGAGCTGCATCATCAAGAGCGGCGCCCGCGTTGAGAATGCCATCCTGGACAAGAACAACGTGGTTCCCACCAACACCGAGCTTCGCGGCACGCCCGAGAACATCCTGGTGCTGGGCAAGGCCCCGTTAACTTCCGACACCACCATCGTACGTTAACGTTGGCACCGCAACATCGCTCGTAACATGTAGAATAGCCGCCCGGTTCGCGCCTGGCGGCTATTCTCGAATAACAACATGGGAGACAATATGGCTGATTCCAGCAAAAAGATGCAGATCGTGTTTGCCTCGGCCGAGTGCGCACCGTTTGTAAAGACCGGTGGCCTGGGCGACGTGGCGGGCTCACTGCCTGCGGCGCTTGTACGCGCCGGCGCCGAGGTCATCGTGATGGTGCCCAAGTACGCAACCATCAAGGACGAGTACAAAGCGCAAATGGAGCACTTTGCCGACTTTTACGTGAGCCTGGGCTGGCGCAATGAATACTGCGGGCTCGAGAAGCTCGAGCACGACGGCGTCACGTATATGTTCATCGACAACGAGCGCTACTTTGCGCGCGACTATCCGTACGGCTTCTTTGACGACGGCGAGCGTTTTGCGTTCTTCTCCAAGGCCATCACCGAGAGCCTGCAGCACCTGCCGGCCGGCTTCGAGTGCGACATCCTGCACTGCAATGACTGGCAGACGGCACTGGCGCCCGTGTTCCTGCGCGAGTTCTACCAGGGCCTGCCGCTGTACGACCGCGTCAAGACCGTGTTCTCGATCCACAACGTGGCGTTCCAGGGCCAGTTTAGCGACACCGTGATGGAGGACATCCTGGGTGTGGCACATATTCCCGCGGCCGCCACGCAGCTGCGCTGCGACGCCTGCAGCATCAACTACATGCTGGGTGCGCTGCACTATGCCGACGCCATCACCACGGTGAGCCCCACCTATGCGGGCGAGATCCAGACGCCCGAGTTTGGCGAGGGCCTGGACGGTGTGCTGCGCGAGCGCTCCTACGCGCTGCAGGGCATCCTCAACGGCATTGACGTTGCGGGCTTTGACCCGGCAACCGATAAGCGCATTGCCGCCAATTACACCGTGGAGGACCGTTCCGGCAAGGCCGTGTGCAAGGCTAAGCTGCAGGAGGAGCTGGGGCTTGAGGTTCGCGACGACCGCCCGCTCATGGTGATGGTCACGCGCCTGACGCGCCAGAAGGGCATGGACCTGGTCATGTACGCGCTCGACCGCATCCTGTCCGGCGGCGTTCAGGTGGCCGTGCTGGGCACCGGCGACCGCGACTACGAGGACGGCCTGCGCTACTTCCAGGACAAGTACCCCGGCACCATGGCCGCGCGCATCGAGTTTGACCCGGCGCTGTCGCAGCGCATGTACGCCGCCGCCGATATGTTCCTGATGCCTTCGAAGTTTGAGCCCTGCGGCCTGTCGCAGATCATCGCCATGCGCTACGGCACCCTGCCCATCGTGCGCGAGACCGGTGGCCTGAAGGACACGGTGATCCCGTATAACGAGTTTACCGGCGAGGGCACGGGCTTCTCGTTTAGCAACTTTAATGGCGACGAGATGGGCGACGCGGTCTTCCGCGCGGCGCGCCTGTTCTGGGATAACCGCGACGCTTGGAACCAGCTGGTCACGCAGGCCATGAGCCAGGACTTTAGCTGGACGCGCTCGGCCGACAAGTATCTGGACCTGTATTTCTTTATGCACCCGGAGATTGAAAGGCCGGCGGCTGTGGAGGCTGAGGCCGAGCCTGCGGCGACCGTTAAGGAGCCCGCTGCTGTTGAGGAGCCCAAGGCCGAGGAGAAGCCGGCGGCCGAGGCCGAAGTTAAACCCGCCGCGAAGCCTGCGGCCAAGAAGACGACGGCCCGCAAGACGACGGCTAAGAAGGCCACGACCACGAAGGCCGCTGCTAGCAAGACTAGCGCCACTAAGGCAACTACTGCCAAGGCATCGACTACGCGCAAGCGTACGACCGCCGCTGCCAAGAAGGACTCCGAGGCCGAGGTCGCTCCCGAGGTAAAGGCCGAGACCACCGCCGAGGCCAAGCCTGTGGCAAAGGCTTCGGCCAAGACCGCTGCCAAGAAGACGGCCGCGTCCAAGACCGCGACCACCAAGAAGGCAACGACAGCCAAGAAGACCACGGCTACGAAGTCGACGACGACCAAGGCTGCTACGACGAAGGCCGCCGCGAAGACGACCGCGAAGGCCGCCGCAAAGTCCGCCGTCAAGGTCGAGGAGGCACCCTCCGAGCCCAAGGCCAAGGCAGCTGTCGAGGCAAAGCCGGCCGCCAAGACCACCACGCGCAAGCGCGCTACGACGACGGCCAAAAAGACCACGACCAAGGCTGCTGCCCCCAAGGCAGAAGCTAAGGCCGAGGACAAGCCCGCAGTAAAGGCCGAGCCGACGCCGAAGGTCGCCGAGGTCAAGACCGCTCCCAAGGCTAAGGCAAAGGCCGAGCCCGCCAAGGAGACCCCGGTCTCCCCTGCCGCCACGACCGTGGAAAAGGCTCCGACCAAGAAGACCTCCGTCCGTAAGGCAACGGCCACCCGCAAGCGTCACTAGTCAGGACGATTAAAACTTAATCCTCAAAGCAAAAGAGGGCGCCCCAACTAGGCGCCCTCTTCTTGGTTGAACTTCTGTATTAAAAAGAGGGCCGGTTTACTACGACAAAATGGATCCGGCCGACCACGGCGAGTAATCTACGAAATTGGCAACGCCTTTACCTGCGGTTTTAATATCACCAAAATGACCCTGGTTGAGATCATTCAATTCGTCGTAGTAAACCGGTTTACTTTTGTTTGGCTACAAATAGTATCGGTATAGGCACATTTGAATATCGCGATAATTTGAATGGTAAAACGATTTTCTAGGACAACCGTTCGCCGATGGTAAACGGATGTTGTTTATACAGCCTCTGTACAACAGATATACTTACATCCTGTGCGTAAAGCCCATGGCCCGCAAGCCGTGATTCTATTGAACTGGACCGTATTATGAGATTGATTCACAACAGCCGTCTGCCGCAGTTTCGTACTCCGTTTGGCGCTGTGACCACTGGAACTTCCGTTTCGCTATCGGTGATTTTGGAGGATGCCGACCCCAACCAGGCAACGCTCACCCTGCGCACCTGGGTCGATGAAATCGGAGAGTCTCTGTATCCCATGACGCACGAGGGCGACGGCATATTTACCGTAGAGCTTGAGTGCACTGAGCCCTGTCTTATCTGGTACAGCTTTATCTGCAACATCGAGGGCCAGCCCGAGGTACGCCTGGGTGCACCGCAGGGTCGCACCGGTGGCGAGGGTGTGACCTACAACTACGCCGAGGTTCCGTCCTTCCAGATTACCGTCTACAAGCACCGCGAGAACCGTCCCACTTGGTACGAGCGCGGTATGGTCTACCAGATCTTCCCCGACCGCTATGCACGCGACGAAAACTGGCGCGAACGCACGCTTGCCGAAGTTGAAAAACCGCGCAAAGGTATCCAGCGCCGCATGGTCGATGACTGGAACGAACCGCCCGAGTACGAGCGTGCCGAAGACGGCTCCATCAAGCCCTGGGATTTTTACGGCGGCTCGCTCAAGGGTATCCAAAATGACCTGCCCCGCATTGCCGAGCTAGGCTTTACGGCCATCTACCTCAACCCCATCTTTGAGGCCGCGAGCAACCACCGCTACGACACGGCCGACTATACCAAGATCGACCCGATTCTGGGCACCGAGCAGGACTTTACGGAGCTGTGCGAGGCGGCCGAGAAGCTCGGCATTTCCATCATCCTGGACGGCGTCTTCAACCACACGGGCGACGATTCGATCTACTTTAACCGCTACGGCAATTATCCCGGCGTCGGTGCTTGGCAGAGCGAGGACTCGCCGTGGCGCGATGCGTTTTACTTCCACGAGGACGGTTCGTATGACTGCTGGTGGGGCGTGGGCAACATGCCCGCCATCAACGAGAGCTCCGAACTGGTGCGCGAGCGGCTCCTGGGCAAGGACGGCGTGATCCGCAAATGGCTGCGCGCCGGTGCCCATGGTTGGCGCCTGGACGTGGCCGACGAGCTTTCCGATGACTTCCTGGCCGAGATCAAAAAGGCCGTGCTCGCCGAGAAACCTGACGCGCTGCTGCTCGGCGAGGTCTGGGAAGACGCCTCCAACAAGATCAGCTACGGCCATCTGCGCCGCTACCTGCAGGGCTCTGAGCTCGACTCTGCCATGGACTACCCCTTCCGCGACATGGTCATCGGCTTTTTGATGGGCTACAAGAACGCCTACCAGGCAGCCGAGGATATCGAGACCCTGCGCGAGAACTACCCGCGCGAGGCACTGGCCTGCGCGCTCAATCTGCTTTCGAGCCACGACCGCCCGCGCATTATCTCGGTGCTCGGCGGCGGCCCCGACGAGTCGCAGCTGCCCGAGAGCGAGCGCAGCAAATGGCGCCTGGACGACAACTCCATGGGCCTGGCCAAGAGCCGCTTTTGGTTGGCGACGCTCATGCAGATGACCTTCCCGGGCGTGCCCTCGATCTATTATGGCGACGAGTACGGCCTGGAGGGCCTCACCGATCCGGGCAACCGCCGCACGCTGCCGACCAAGGACCAGCTCCACGACTTCGATACGTTGGCCATCGTTAAGAACGCGTCTGCTGTGCGCCGCGCGCTGCCCTTTATGGTTGACGGCGAGATCAAGGCCTTCGCGCTCAACGACGAGGTACTCGCCTACACCCGCACGGGCAAAGACGGCGAGGCCGCGACGGTTATCATCAACCGCAGCCTGCGCAATTCGCACTGCGTGACGATTCCGGCGCTCGGCGAATGTGCAAGCGACGTAATCAGCGGCCACGAGTGCGAAATCCATAACGGCACGGTTACGCTCGACCTGTACCCGCTGGGCTCTTCGATCATCTATCACCATGCCGAGAAGCGCCTGCAGGAGCCGCTCGACCACGGCGCGGGCGTCGTGTGCCACATCACCTCGGTGCCGACCGATGACGGTAAGCCTGGCACGATCGGTGCGCCCACGCGTCGTTTTATCGACCACCTGGCTGCCATGGGCATGCGCTACTGGCAGGTCCTGCCCGTCAATCCCACGGACTTCTTCCGCTCCCCCTACGCCGGTCCTTCGGCCTTTGCAGGCAATATCGACCTGCTGCCCGAGAGCCACGAGGAGCTGGCTGCCGAGTTCGTCACCTGGAAGGCCCGCGGCGGCGAGGATGCCGACCCGCTCTACACCGCGTTTAAACATCGCAATGCCGACTGGCTCGAGAAGTACTGCGTCTACATGGCGGTAAAGAAGCACTTTGAGGGACTGTCGCGCCACGATTGGCCGGCGGATGTCGCGCGCTACAACGAGCACCTGATCGATGATAAGCGCTTCCACGACGAGGCCGAGCTGCAGGCGTACATGCAGTATCGTTTTGACCTAGCCTGGTGCGAGCTCATGAACTATGCACACAAGAAGGGCATCGAGGTCATCGGCGATATCCCGATGTATGTCTCGGACGATTCGGCCGATG
>CAJKZP010000081.1:0-9671 GCA_905204415.1 uncultured Collinsella sp.
CCCGCTGAGCTGGGCCTATGCCGGAATCTCTCCCACAGAAACCACCGAAGAGCCGGTTAAACCGCTGCCTGTGATCGGCGCGTTTGCGCAGGCTATGGGTAGTGCAGGCCAAAACGGTTATGTCGAGGTTAAGGTCGACGTCTCGTACCAATCGCGTCCCGAGTGGCTGGAGGGAGACTATGATTCATGGATTGCTGCATGGGATTAAGCGCTGCCTGTTGAAGGTGACGAGGGGGTTGGCGTGCCGTTGCCGACCGCATGCTCGCTGCAAGCGGGGCGGCTTTATGGGTCGAGCCGGGATCGACCTGTTTATCGAAGACGGTGCCTACACCACGCTCTCCTCTGCGGTGGTCATCTTGGTGGTGCTTACGCTACTGTTTTCGTCGACGGCGGCGATATGGAGCATGTCGCGCGCGGGGGACACCCAGGTGGCTGCCGATAGCGGCGCGCTGGCAGGCGCCAATGTGGTGTCGTCCTACCACACGGCTGCGACGGTGGTGGATGCGAGCATTTTGAGTTTGGGGCTGGCGGGGTTTGCTACGATCGGCGCCGGCTTGGTCGCCATTCTTATTCCAGGTGCCGAGCTTGCCGCGGGCGATATGGTCGACACAGGAATCGAGATTATTAAAACGCGCAATAAGTTTGCCAAAAGCGCCTCCAAGGGCCTGCAGAAAATCGAGACGGCTCTACCGTATCTGGTTGCCGCGCGAGCTACGCAGGCCGTGTCGGCGCAGGATTCCGATGGTGTGACCTATACCGGTACGGCACTTGCCGTGCCCAGGACGTCCGAGTCGGATTTCGTTGCGCTCGAGGGTTCCGAGATCTCGACCGATGCGATTAAAGACACATCGAAAGATCTGGAACGCGCAGCAGATGAGCTGCGGAAAGCCTCGGAGGAGACGGCGAAAGCAAAAGAACGCGCCTGGCTTGCGGATTGCGGCGGGTCGGTTCCGGCTTCGGTCGGTAGCTGTTCATGCATGTGGGAACGCGCGGGGAGCTTGGCAAAGCTCTCAGGTGAGCAGAACCCGCATTATGCCTCGAGCGTTGCGTGGGAGCCACAGGTGGCGCTCGACCGCGCAAAAGCTTACTACCGTCAGCGTCTGGCAGACGAAAAACCTCAGGGTTCAAGCGTCGAGACGAAGGCGGAGTCGGCGGCGCGCAAGGCGTTTTACACCTATGCGAGTACAGAGGTCAATCGTGCATATGTAACCGAGGACGGAGATGAAGTCGCTTCCTATATCCCGCTGTTGCCGCGCAACACTGACGAGGTGCGAGCGACGGAACTCTATACCGATGCGGTGTGGCCAACCAGTGCCAATGATGGCAAAACGTATCTGCATTATGGAACGAGCTGCCCCAACTATAAGAAAGGGACGCCAGGCGGGCTAGCCTCGGTCGCTGCCTATGACGGGCAGGACAAATGCAACAGATGCCATTTTGGTGTTTCGTCGCTCGGCGCCGTTGCAGCGCCTTCGACTTCTATCGAAAACGGCTTCGAGTACCACTTTGATCGATTCAAAGACGCTCTGGAAGACTACGTCGAATGCCGCAACAAAGAGCTTGAGCTCATGCGCCAGACCGAGGACGAGGCTGACCGTGCGGGCAATGCGTTTGACGAGGCCATTAAAGCGCTTTCGGGCGAGCGTCCGCGTATCGCCCCGCCCGGTCGCAACGGCGTGGTTGCCTTTGCGGTTTCGGGTGCCATCTCGAGCCCCGAAGAGCTCAACTCTTCGTTTAACACGGCAGTCAGGCTTGGCGATCACGGCGCGATCTCTGCTGCGGTGCTGGCGCCCGATGACGCGACGGCGCAGAACAACGTTCTCTCGCGGTTTTTCTCGACGCTGGAGGAGCGTTCGGGTGGCGTTGCCGGCGTACTCGATGGTGTCATGGATGTTTGGGGACGGCTGCTTGTGGGATACGGAGACATCCAGGGCTCGGCTGACGAGCTTATGGATGAGATGATCGATGGCCTGGGAGGGAACAGTGGCGGGCTGGGCTCCATTGCATCGTGGCTCGGCGATACCGTTTCGGTGTCCGTGGCGGCGCTGGGCTTGGAGCCGTGCGACTTGCGCCTGCGAAAGCCGGTGCTGACCGACACCGCCAATGTCATTAAGAGCCCTGGGTCTGACATCACAGGTCTTTCTAAAGTGCAGGACAAGCTACGAAGTATTCCGCTGGGCGTGACCGACCCCAAGGCACTTTGCGAGGCGTTGGAATATCAAGTCGAGCGCACTATCAGCGGCACGGTGTTCACGCTAGCGGAGATTCCGCTGCCCGGCGGCGGTTCCATCCCACTTACCGTCGATGTTGCCACGCTGGCGGGTGCCCTGGGCGGTGGGTCGTAATGGGTATCCGCAAGCGCCTGCGCGAGGAGCGCGCCCAGGCGACGGTCGAGATGGCCGTGGTCACGCCCGTCCTGCTGGTTCTGGCGCTTATCGTATACAACGTCATGGTCTTTGCCGGTGCGGTCGCGCGCTTCGACCGCGTGGTGCCCGATATCGTGCTGGCGCACGCCGTGGCTCCGAGCGGGGAGGGAGACGACGACTCCATCGATGCCTCCGTGACCGTTCAGGCTCAGATTCAACATGCCATGGAAGGCTATGACCTGCAGATCGAGGTCTCGAGCGAGCAGGGTACGACGACATCGGATGGCGGTCTGCTTTCGCTTTCCGGTACGTTTAGGACCTATACCTGCACCATGCGCTACGAGCCGTGGCCGAGCTCGCTCAGCATCGCCGGCGTTTCGCTGGGGGCACCGGCACAGTTGTCGCACGAGCGCGCAGTGACAGTTGACCCGTGGCGTCCGGGGGTGGTCATGTGACCGCGGTCTCATCCTACATTGCCTACGCGCGGGCGCTCAACAGGCTGGGTTGGACGCCTGCCGAGTTTGTGGTGGCGGAGTCGTTTGCCGTGCGCCTGCGCGGCATGCTGGGACGGTCGCCGATTGCCGCAAACGGGTTGCCGCTCGTCATGGCGTTCCCACGCTGCTTTTCGGTCCACACCTGCTTTATGGCCTATCCCATCGACATTGCCTTTATCGACCGGAACGGCAACATCCTCGCACGCTGCGAAAACGTCCGTCCTTGGCACATGTGTTCCTGTCCCGGTGCCTGGGCGGTACTGGAACGCCCTTCAATTCTTGTATCACTCACTGTCTTGCAACGAGTGCCGGCTTGAAGGCCCTGAGCGAAAAACTTCTTGCGGCGGGTTGATGTCTCCAACGTGCTGTTCTATAGGGTCGGACTTGTGGATGACGTCGTGCTCAAAAACTTTTTTCAAATTCTCGGTTGACCGGAGCGCGTCCTTGGTTATACTAATCAAGCCTTGAAACAAGGCACACCTCAAATGGCTGGGTAGCTCAGTTGGTAGAGCAGAGGACTGAAAATCCTCGTGTCAGGGGTTCGATTCCCTTCCCCGCCACCTTGAATTGACTAGGACCTCTGCAAAGGGGTCCTTTTCTTTTATGCAGCCCCCACATGGAATCGAACCCCGTGAGGGCGCGGAGCTGAGTAAACGCGTAAGCGTTTGCCAGCGCAGCTCGCAAGGCGCGTAAGCGCCGCAGCGGTCCGTCCGCGCAGCGCGCGGACGCGATTCCCTTCCCCGCCACCTTGAATTGACGAGGACCTCTGCAAAGGGGTCCTTTTCTTTTATGTAGGGTTCCGCGGAAAATGCATCCCAGAATTGGGCTTTAGAGCGGGATGCGCTTTCCGGCGCTTGCTTCCGACGTGCGTGCGCATCTCGGCGCACTAGCTCGGGTCCGCCCCAGACATTCCTCCCGCTTTTGCGCCACTTTGCAGACCGTTCGGTCCTCTGTCCTCACGCGCGGGTATACTCAAAACGATACTTTTCCTATGCAATACGATGCAGGCTCGACCTGCACGATCCGAAGGGGGGCAGTGATGGAGAGGATACTCGGCGTTAATCTCTCTGGCTGGTTTATTCCCGAGCCTTGGGTGACCCCGTCGCTATACGCGGCGACCGGTGCATCCAACGCGGCCGAGCTGCAGGAGGCCATGGGCACCGCCGCCTATAACGAGCGCATGCGCCGTCATTACGAGACGTTTGTGAGCGAGGACGATTTTCGCCGCATGGCGCAGATCGGTCTCAATGCCGTGCGTCTGCCGGTGCCCTGGTATGCCTTTGGTTCACAGGAGTCCGATGCGTCCTACATCTCGGTTGTCGACTACATCGACCGTGCAATTGAGTGGGCTGCCAAGTACGGCATCCGCGTGCTGCTCGATCTGGCAACTGTGCCCGGTGGCCAGGGCGATTCCAACGATTCGCCCACCACGCCGGAGGCTGTTGCCGAGTGGCATTCGTCCACCAACGGCCGTCATGTCGCACTCGACGTGCTCGAGCGCTTGGCCGATCGCTACGGCGAGGCCGAAAGCCTGCTGGGCATTGAGTTGCTGGATACGCCACAGATGAGCGTCCGCAAGAGTCTCTTTACCATGACGGATGGCATTCCGGCCCACTACCTGCGCAATTTCTATCGCGATGCCTACGAGCTCGTCCGTTCGTATATGCCCGAGGATAAGATCGTCGTCTTCTCGTCTTCGGGGCATCCTAGCGAGTGGAAGCATTTTATGCGCGGTGCCAAGTACAAGAACGTCTACATGGACCTTCACCTGTACCATTACCGCGACGAGTATGCGCTCGACATCACGAGCCCCCGCGGGCTGACGACGGCGATTTCGCGTAACAAGCGCGAGCTTAAAGAAGCGATCTCGACAGGGTTCCCCGTGCTGGTGGGCGAATGGTCGGGCGCGGCGATCTTTGCCAACTCGTCGGTTACGCCCGAGGGCCGCAATGCCTACGAGCGCGTGTTTATCGCCAACCAGCTGGCTTCGTTTGCGCCGGCTGCCGGTTGGTTTTTCCAAACGTGGAAGACCGAGAAGCGCATTGCAGCATGGGACGCCCGCGCGGCACTCGGTACGCTCGAGCGCGGCATGATTGAATAGGTTGATATGACGCAAAACAGCGCCCATACGGGCAAACTCTATGTGGTCGGCACGCCCATCGGCAACCTGGGCGACCTGTCCCCGCGCGTTGGCGAGGCCTTTGCCGCCGCCGATGCCATTTGCTGCGAAGACACGCGTGTGACGTCAAAGCTGCTGATGCACCTGGGCATTTCCAAGCCGCTTGTCCGTTGCGACGAGAATGTGATCGCCAGTCGCGCCGCCGGCCTGGTCGACCGCCTGCTGGCGGGGGAGACCCTCGCCTTTGCCTCGGACGCCGGCATGCCGAGTGTGTCCGACCCCGGCCAGGTGCTGGTCGAGGCAGCGCGTGAGGCCGATGTGCCCGTCGAAGTTATTCCCGGGCCCTCTGCTTGCGTCACGGCGCTCGTTTCGTCCGGCATTCCCTGCGAGCATTTTTTCTTCGAGGGCTTTTTGGACCGAAAGCACGGCGACCGCGTGCGCCGTTTGCAGCGCCTTGCCGTAGTACCCGGCGCGCTCATCTTCTACGAGTCTCCACATCGCATCGTGGCGACGCTCGAGGCCGTGGCGGAGGTCTTTCCCCAGCGTGAGGTTGCCGTCTGCCGCGAACTCACCAAGCTGCACGAGGAGGTCTTGCGCGGGCCCGCTGCCCAGCTCGCCGAGGAGCTGCGTGCTCGCGGCGAGGTAAAGGGCGAGATTGCGCTGGTCATCGCGCCGCCGAGCGAGGACGAGGAGGCTGGCATCGTACCGGTTGGCGCCGCGGCAGCGGAT
Organism: uncultured Collinsella sp.; assembly: GCA_905204415.1. Lineage (GTDB taxonomy): Bacteria > Actinomycetota > Coriobacteriia > Coriobacteriales > Coriobacteriaceae > Collinsella. Next base: position 5,709 of record CAJKZP010000081.1, read on the forward strand.
CCCGACGAGGCCCTGCGCGAGGATATCCGCGCCGCGCTCGAGGAGGAGGAGCCCGCCTCTGCGGTGGCCAAGCGCCTGTCTCAGAAGTATTCGCGCCGCAAGCGCGATGTCTATGCCATGGTGCTCGATATGCAATAGATGGAGGATATCCAGCCCTTGCGCTAGAATCATCCCCTGTATGCAACGTTTTTCTGGAGGACAAACCCCATGGATCAAAGCAAGCCTTCGTTCTTTATCACGACGCCCATCTACTACGTCAACGCCGATCCGCACCTGGGCACGGCTTATTCCACCATCATCGCCGACGTTCAGGCTCGCTATCGCCGCTCCGCTGGCTACAACGTTAAGTTCCTGACCGGCATGGACGAGCACGGCGAGAAGGTCGCCGAGGCCGCAGCCAAGCATGGCATGACGCCGCAGGAGTGGACCGACAGCCAGGCTCCGCACTTCAAGGAGCTTTGGAGCAAGCTCGAGATTTCCAACGATGACTTCATTCGCACCACCGAGCCGCGCCAGCATCATGCCGTGCAGTACCTGTGGGAGCGCATGAAGGAGTCCGGTTACCTGTATAAGGGCAGCTACGACGGCTGGTATTGCGTGCCTGACGAGACCTACTTCACCGATACGCAGGTCCAGAAGGGCGACGAGGAGTACGGCAGCGTCGGCCAGCACCTGTGCCCCGACTGCCACCGTCCGCTTGAGCGCGTGCAGGAGGAGTCCTACTTCTTTAAGCTTTCCGCCTTCCAGGACAAGCTGCTCAAGCTTTACGACGAGCACCCCGACTTTGTCGAGCCTGCGTTCCGCATGAACGAGGTGCGCAGCTTTGTCGAGGGCGGCCTTAACGACCTTTCCGTGAGCCGCACGAGCTTTGACTGGGGCATTCAGGTCCCGTTTGACGAGGGCCACGTGACCTACGTGTGGTTCGATGCGCTGCTCAACTATATGACGGCCGTCGGCTACGGCGTCGACACCGACGAGGCGCGTGCCGAGCTGGCCTATCGTTGGCCCGCGCAGTTCCACATCGTGGGTAAAGACATCATCCGCTTCCACTGCGTCATTTGGCCCGCCATGCTCATGGCCATCGGCGAGGCTCTGCCCGAGCATGTCTTTGCCCACGGCTTCCTGACCGTGCGCAATGCCGAGACCGGCAAGGCCGAGAAGATGTCCAAGAGCCGCGGCAACGCCATCGCTCCGCAGGACGTTATCGACATGCTAGGCGTCGAGGGCTATCGCTACTACTTTATGACCGATGTCGTCCCCGGCACCGACGGTGCCATCAGCTTCGATCGCATGGAGCAGGTCTACAACGCCGACCTGGCCAACAGCTGGGGCAACCTGATCTCGCGTTCGCTCAACATGAGCGGCAAGTACTTTGACGGTTGCGCGCCCGCCAAGCCCGCGTCGTTCGATGCGTTCGACAACCCGCTGGCAAAGATCGCCGATGGCCTGGTCGAGCGCTACATGGCCAAGATGGACGTGCTCGATTACGGTGGAGCCAAGGACGAGGTCATGGAGCTCATCCATGCCGCCAACCACTACATCGAGGACTCCGAGCCCTGGGCGCTTGCCAAGGACGAGACCAAGGCTGACGAGCTGGCATTTGTGATCTACAACCTGCTCGAGGCTATCCGCATTGCCGCTCACCTGCTGATGCCGCTCATGCCCCAGACTTCTGCCGAGGCCCTGCGCCGCCTGTCGTGCGAGGACGAGGCCGCGAGCGACGACCTCAAGGGCATTTGCGCTTGGGGCTTGCTTGCCGGTGGTCAGCCCGTCGAGAAGGGCGAGCCGCTGTTCCCGCGTCTGGGCTAAGCCGCCGCGCGCCATATCGGCAATTTGCTGTTTAGATGTAAGGGCATGGCCGCAACGGTCCATGCCCTTTTGTTTCAAGACGCCGCCACCATGCTAAGGAGGCAACTATGACAACTTCGCCTTTGGCAAACCCCACGGCAACAAGGGAGCTGCTGGAGGAGTTTGGCCTTGCGACCAAGCATCGCCTGGGCCAGAACTTCCTGATCGACAACCATGTAATTGAGCGCATTTGCGAGCTTTCCGAGCTTGCGGGCGATGAGCGCGTGCTCGAGGTCGGTCCGGGCGTTGGTACGCTCACGCTTGCGCTGCTGCAGGAGGCGGCGTGCGTCACGTCGATCGAGGCCGACCCCGAGCTCGAGCCGGTGCTCGATGCCCATGCCGCTGACTACGCCAACTTCCGCTTTATCATGGGCGACGCGCTCAGGGTGACGCCGGAGCAGATTGAGCAGGTTGCGGGCGGTGAGCCGACGGTATTTGTCGCGAACCTGCCCTATAACGTGGCGGCGACGATCATCCTGCAGTTCTTCCAGACGATGCCCGCGCTCAAGCGCGCCGTCGTCATGGTTCAAAAGGAGGTTGCCGATCGCATTGCCGCAGTGCCGGGCAATAAGACCTATGGCGGCTATACGGCAAAGCTCGGCCTGTATGCGCAGGTGACGGGTCGCTTTGAGGTGCCGCCGCGTTGCTTTATGCCGGCACCGCACGTGGACTCGGCCGTCGTGCGTATCGACCGTGTTGACGGCGTGGTGCCCGAAGGACTCGATCGCGAGTTTGTGGCCCGCGTGATTGACGCCGCATTTGCTCAGCGTCGCAAGACCATCCGCAATTCCATGAGCGCCAACGGCTTTGCCAAGGACGTGCTCGATGCCGCCTTTGAGGCTTGCGGTATCTCACCCACTACGCGCGCCGAGACGCTCGATGTTGCTGACTTTGTCCGCCTGGCCCAGGAGCTAATCCATGACGCCTAATGCCGAACGCGTGACGTTTACCAAGAAAAAGAAGACGGTTGCCTGCCCCGTGCCCTTGGCACCGCTTGCCGACACGCATGCGCATCTGCTTTCGTTTTGGGGCAAAGAAGTGCCCGAGACGCTCGTGCGCGCGAAAGCCGCGGGCGTCGACCTGTTGGTGACGATGCTCGACCCCATCGCCGACAAGCGCAGCGTGACGGACTATAGCGACTGGCTGGTGCGCGAAATTCTACCGATGCGGGATATTCCGCAGATCAAGTATCTCGCTGGCGTTCATCCCTATGGCGCGCCGGATTATACCGACGACATTCACGCGCAGGTCGTTGCCGCGCTCGATAATCCTTTGTGCGCCGGTATCGGCGAGATCGGCCTGGACTACCACATGGATTACGATGACGACATCGCGCCGGCGCCCCATAGCGTGCAGATTGATTGCATGGCACGTCAGCTCGAAGTTGCCGTGCGCCGCAATGTGCCGGTGGAGCTGCACCTGCGGCACGAGGACTCGGATGGGGAGCGTACTTCGCACGTTGATGCGTACAACGTGCTGCGCGAGGTAGGTGTGCCTCAGGCCGGTTGCGTGCTGCACTGCTTTGGCGAGGATCGAGCCACGATGGAGCGCTTTGTGGGTTTGGGCTGCTATATCGCCTATGGCGGCGCGGCCACCTTTAAGCGCAACGACGACGTGCGCGAGGCATTTGCGGCGACCCCGCTCGATCTCATTTTGTTCGAGACGGATTGCCCGTATATGGCACCGGAGCCCATTCGTGGTCTTGAGTGCGAGCCGGCAATGATTTCCATCACAGCAAACACGCTGGTCAACGACCGTGTCGATCGTACCGGCGAGGATGCTGAGGCAATCGCGCGAGCAGCTTGGGAAAATGCCTGCAAACTTTTTCAAAAATAGTTCTTGCGTTCGCGGTAGCGCTCCGTTATTCTAATTCCTGCACGCGGGCGTGGCGGAATTGGCAGACGCGTACGGTTCAGGTCCGTATGGGGGCAACCCCATGAAGGTTCAAGTCCTTTCGCCCGCACCATTAAATGAAAGAGCTCCCAGCAATGGGGGCTTTTTTGTTATGGGCCCATCGCAGGGACTTGAACCTGTGAAGGAGCGAGCGTAAAGAAAACGCGGAGCGTTTTTAGCGAGCTGGCGAGTCCGCCGGCAGGCGGGCGAAGCCGGTGCGGA
>CAJKZP010000082.1:0-9628 GCA_905204415.1 uncultured Collinsella sp.
TTATGCTGGGCGCCCAGGCAGAAGTAGAACTGCGAACCCGCGGAATCGGGATCCATCGAACGTGCCATGGCAAGCGCGCCGTCGACATGGCTGTTACGTGGATTGGTAGCGAACTCGCCCTTGATGCAGTAACCAGGGCCGCCGGTACCAGGCATGCCGTCGGGGCCCTCAAGGCCGGCGGCGACATCGGCGCCGGAAATATCGCGGGTATTGGGGTCGCCGCCCTGGATCACAAAACCGGGCACATAGCGATGGAACTTAAGGCCATCGTAAAAACCCATCGTGGAAAGCTCGCAGAAGTTCGCCACGTGGATGGGAGCGCCCTCGCCGTCAAACTTGACCTTGATGGTGCCCTTCGACGTCTCGATCACCGCGCACTCATCGCCGACAAGCTGGTACTCGGGCGTGTAGAGCTCTTTCTTAAAACCAAACATGTGGTTCCTTCCTCGTGCGTTTAAAGCATATTTGTTGGAATTGTAGCAATAAGCACAGGCTTCCATCAATTGCGCACGCAGGTTATACCGCTTAGGCGCATTAATTACGAACGCTGCCGCGGTTTCCAAGCACCCACGTTGGCATCGTACTGGTTGAGCGCGCTGTTGCCGCCCTGCGCCATGGGAGCCAAGATCTCGCTCTGGCGAGCGCTCATCGACTCACCATCGGGGATGGACAGCGAGATGTCCCAGCTCTGGCAGATCACATCGACACGCTCGTACATCCACTCGGCAAGCTGCTTAAGGTGCTCGATGTCTTCGGCATAGACTGTGTCGTCCTGGTACTTAAGATTGTCGAGTTCGTCCTGCGTCTGCTTGATGCGGTCGCGCAGGTCATAGGCGCTCTGCGACATCTCCTGGCGAGTGCTGAGCGAAGAGCGAAGATAGCCGCTGTTAAAGGAGGTGATCACCTCGCCGATCTCGTCCTCGGTGTTGTACGAGAGGATCGTCTGGTAGATCTGGTCGAGCTTGGCATAAAGTTCATCGTCAGTGAGCACGACCTCCTCCTTGACCACGTCGGAGGTGTCGTCGCCATCGCTCTCATCGACCTTGGCGGCATCGTCCTGAGTCTGCTCGCCCTTCTGGCGCGAAGGGAAGGTACTCTGCGCGGCATGGCCAAACTCGCTATAGAATCCCGGCATGACGCCCAAGGGGTCGGTCGTCACAAACCAATAGGCACCGCCGCACACGGCCGCGAGCAACGCAACGACGATAACCGGCTTGGGAATATGGCGCTTATGCTTGTGGTAAGCGTCCTCATCGGGATGTACCTTGCGCCTGGGCTTCTGTTTGCCGGACTGAGCATCATCGCGCGGGAAAACCGGCAACGGGATATCCACCTTAGGGATACCGAAGTCCTTGTCGAAGGCCGGCAGCACACAAGTCTCGTTGGGATCGGCGGCGTCCGAAAGCACCGCGGCGGCAGACGCCGGCGCATGGGGCACCTCGGTATCGATCTGCTCCTGCGTCAAGCGCGGAAAGCCGGCCGTGCGGCCTGCCGCCAGATCGGATGCGGCCGCGTCTTTGGAAAGGATGCCCGGGGCGGGGCGCCCGCACTTGGGACAGGTACGATCGTGCGGGGACAGGCGTGCACCGCAACCATCGCAGAATACGAACTCGGTATGCTCGGGACCGTCGCCCGGACCAACGTATGCGTTGCAGTAGGGACAGAACGAGGCGCCGTCTTCTATAGTCTTAAGGCAATGCGGGCAGATCACGGCTTCCTCTTTTCGGAGCAATTCATACAGTCGAAGTTAGAGCATAGCATCGCCACGCCCCCACAGGAGCAAGGCACCAATTCAACATCGCCAGGAAATCATCCCCCGGCGACTGGAGCTAGGCTTTCTTTGCGGGCTTTTTCTTCTTGCTCGGCATCGAGACCTTAATGCCCTGGGCGGACTTGGTCACCCGCGAACGCTTGGTGCCCGAACCTTTCTTTTTCTTGGGCTGGGCCTTTTCCACGCCCTCGAGCGCGCGAACCTCGGCCTCGCGAGCGGTGCGCTCCTCGCGGCGCTGCGCCACATCAGCGGCGACGCGCTTGGCAAAGCGCTGGGCAGTTGAACCCGTCGAGCTCACCTTGCCGCCGCCGCGACCCAGGCGAACGCGTACGCCACGGCCAAAGCCGGTGGCAGCATGGCGACGACGCGGCTTAAGCGAATCCATCATCGTGGCGAGCTTAAAGAACACCGTGCAGGTAAAGACGACGATCGCCAGCAAGATAACTACCTCGCCCATCGACAGGTTGGCGATGGACAGCAGCTCCGGGAATCCGATAACACCCGCCAGGATGCCGACAACGACAAACACAAAGAGCACCACGCGCAAGGGAGTGAGCGGCTGCGAGATACGCCAGATCAGGCTCACACTCGCCGCGCACGACGTAAGCAGGCACATGGTCGAAAGGGTGAGCTGGTTAAAGCCGAACACGCGCGCCACAAAGATATCGAGCGCCGCAGCCATAATGACCGCCAGCGACGCCGGCAGCGCACGCTTAAGCACGTTGGTCAAAAATGACCCCTTCACGCGGGCATTATTGGGCTCCAGACCAAGTACAAAGCCCGGCGCGCCGATGCAGAAGAAGTTGATGAGTGTCATCTGGATCGGCTCGAAGGGATACGGCGGAAACGCGATGCACAGCGCTGCCAAGCCCATCGAGAACAGCGTCTTGGTCAGAAACAGCGCCGCAGAGCGCTGCAAGTTGTTGATGGAACGACGACCCTCGGCCACCACGGCGGGCATCGAGGCAAAATCGTTGTCGACCAGCACGATTTCGGCCACGTTGCGCGCTGCATCGGAACCGGCGGCCATGGCCACGGAGCAGTCTGCCTCCTTGAGCGCCAGCACGTCGTTGACGCCGTCGCCCGTCATGGCAACGGTATGGTCGCGACGCTTGAGCGCCTGCACGAGCTCGCGCTTCTGCTGCGGCGTCACGCGGCCAAAGACGTGGTAGCGGTCCACCGCCGCATCAATCTTGGACGGCGTATCGAGCGTCGTGGCGTCGACGTAGGCATCGGCCCCCGGAACGCCCACCACGCGCGCGATCGACGACACCGTGCGCGGGTCGTCGCCGCTGATCACGTTGAGGGTCACGCCCTGCTCGTTAAAGTAGCCGATGGTCTCAGCGGCCGAGGTGCGAATCTCATCGCGAATGGTCACAAAGCCCACAGGCGCGGCCCCGCCCACCATATCGCCGTCGGGCGTAAAGCCGTCCACAAGGGCCACCACAAGCACGCGGCAGGTGTCGGCAAGCTCGGCCACACGGTTCTCGACCTGCGCAAAGGCGCGCTCCGAAAGCACAAATTGCGCTGCGCCCATCACATAAGAGCCCTGCGCAAACGAGGCGCCGCTCCACTTTTTGGACGATGAGAATGGAATGACCGCCAGCGGCTCTGACACCTCGACCGGGCGGTCGGCGTAATAGTTGAGCAGGGCCTGACAGGTCTCGTTGGCGTCTGCCGAGGTGGCACGTGCCACGTTGGCGAGCGCAAAATCGAGGACCGTAGTCTCGACAGGGACAGACACCTCGCTCTCCCCCGCACCCACGCCAGCGCGCTCAATCGGCAGCGGGTAGGTGCCCTCGACCTCCATGCGACCCGACGTGATGGTGCCCGTCTTGTCCAAGCACAGCACGTCGACGCGCGCAAGCGTCTCGATGCAGTAGAGCTGCTGCGCGAGTACCTTGCGGCGCGCCAGGCGCACCGTGGCGATGGCAAGCACCGACGAGGTCAGCAGCACCAGGCCCTGCGGAATCATGCCCAAAAGAGCGCCCACCGTGGACAGCAGCGCCGACGAAGGCACACGACCGGCAAGCAGCTCGGAAAAGCACCACGAAAGCGCGCTATCGCCCGGCGTACCGGCAGCATCCCAAAGCTCACTCACGCTCGAGGCAAAGAGCGCCAGGCCGAGCGGAATCATAATGAGACTCGCAAAGCGCACGATGGCGTTGAGCGCGTTCATGATCTCGGAATTGACCTTTTTTACGTACTTGGCCTCGTTGTTGATCTTGGCCACGTAGTTGTCGGCGCCAACATGGATCACGCGGGCGCGCAGCAGGCCCGAGTCGATAAAACTGCCGCTCATGAGCTCGGAGCCGGGCTGCTTTTTAATGAGATCGCTCTCGCCCGTCAGCAGGCTCTCGTTAACGAGCGCCTCGCCCGACACCACCACAGCGTCGGCCGGAATCTGGTCACCGCGCCCCAGGCGAATGATGTCGTCGAGCACGATCTGGTCAAGGTCAAGGTCCACCTCGGCACCGTCGCGCACCGCGATGGCCTTCTTAGAGGTCAGCAGCGTAAGCTTGTCGACCATCTTCTTGGAGCGCATGGACTGGATGACGCCGATGGCGGTATTCAAAAACACCACGAACAAGAACGTCAGGTTCTTAAACGATCCGGTCAGCAACACCAAAATCGCCAAGACAGCGTTGATCAAGTTAAACAGCGTGCAGAGGTTTTCGATAATAAGCTCGCGGACCGATTTGGTCTTGAGCTCCATGTTGCGGTTGATCTTACCGGCGGCGATGCGCTCCTCGACCTCGGCGGTCGAAAGTCCGCGCTCGATATCCGTTACTGCCATACCACGTCCCATCACGTCGCGTCGGTATAAGAAAACCGCCCGGACCATGCGAGGTTCAGACGGTCTTACGTTCGATGGTGCCCCATGTTGGATTCGAACCAACGGCCTTCTGCTCCGGAGGCAGACGCTCTAATCCCCTGAGCTAATAGGGCGAACGGTTGGCATTATACCCAAGTGCGCCACGGGCTAACAAAATAATAGAAAAAGCTTTGCAATTACGTGGGAGACACGCGCAAAGGCTCACTTTAGAACGCAAAAGTGAAACAATTAGTATAAACTCACATGCACCATATATACACGGCTCGCGATGCGGGCCGTTTTTGCAAAAGTTATCCATCGAGGTGAGAGGCACACCATGATTGCAATTTTAAAGCAAAGCGCCAGCGACGAGGCCGTCGGCCATATCGTCAGCTGGATTGAGAAGAAGGGTCTCAAGACCGACGTCTCGCGCGGCGAGAACGAGACCATCATCGGCCTGGTGGGCGATACGACCAAGATCGACCCGTTCCTGCTCGAGTCCATGGATGTCGTCGAGCGTGTGCAGCGCGTCTCCGAACCTTTTAAGCGTGCCAACCGCAAGTTCCACCCCGAGGACTCCGTCATTGATTGCGGCCACGGCGTCAAGATCGGCGGCGACCAGTTCCAGGTCATCGCCGGTCCCTGCTCCGTCGAGGGCGAGAACCTCATTCGCATCGCACGCCGCGTAAAGGCCGCCGGCGCCACGATGCTGCGCGGTGGCGCCTACAAGCCCCGCACCTCCCCTTACGCCTACCAGGGCATGGGTCCCGCCGGCCTGGACCTGCTATGCGAGGCATCCGCCGAGCTCGACATGCCGATCGTAACCGAGATCATGGATCCGCGCGACGTGCAGGTCTTCTTGGACAAGAAGATTGACGTCATGCAGATCGGCGCCCGCAACGCGCAGAACTTCCCCCTGCTCAAAGAAGTCGGCAAGACCCAGACCCCGATCCTGCTCAAGCGCGGCATGTCCGGCACCGTCGACGAGCTGCTCATGGCTGCCGAGTACATCATGAGCGAGGGCAACGACAACGTCATCCTGTGCGAACGCGGTATTCGCACCTTCGAGACCCGTACCCGCAACACCTTCGACCTCAACGCCGTGCCGGTGCTGCACCACCTGTCGCACCTGCCCGTCGTCGCCGACCCCAGCCACGCCACCGGCTACACCCGCTATGTCGAGCCCATGGCGCTCGCCGCGACCGCCTGCGGCGCCAACGGCCTGGAGATCGAGGTCCACGACGACCCGAGCCACGCCTGGTCCGACGGCGCCCAGGCCCTCACGCCCGACCAGTTCGACGACACCGTGCGCCGCATCCGCGCCATCCGCGATGTCGTCTGCCAAGAGACCATGGAGTAGGCCATGGGTACGGTGAGAAACGCACGCGTCAACCAAGGCGGCCCCAAGTGCGCCGGCATCGTCGGTCTGGGCCTCATCGGCGGCAGCTTTGCCCGCGGCTATGCGCAGGCTGGCGTTCGTGTGCTTGCCTGGGACCCCGACGATGACGTGATGACGGCCGCCAGCATGGGTACCGTCGCCGGCGAGCTCAACGACGAGACGCTCGGTGAGTGCGACATCATCGTCCTTGCCTGCTATCCCGAGGCCTGCATCGAGTGGCTCGAAGCGCACGCGCAGGCCCTCGCCGACGCCACCGATACCGAGGCCATCATGGGCCCCGTGGTAATCGACACCGTGGGCGTCAAGGGCATCGTGTGTGAGCGTGCCTTTGAGCTCGCACGAGAGCACAGCTTTTACTTTGTGGGCGCACACCCCATGGCGGGCACGCAGTTCTCGGGCTACGCGCACTCCCGCGCCGACCTGTTCCAGGACGCGCCGCTCGTGCTCGTGCCGCCTGCTGTGGACGACGCACTCAAGTTGGAGCTCTTGGGCCAGGTGCGCGAGATGGTGCGCCCCTTAGGCTTTGGCAAGTTCAGCGTGACCAGCGCCGCCGAACATGACCGCGTAATCGCCTTTACGAGCCAGCTCGCGCACGTTGTCTCCAACGCCTACGTAAAGAGCCCCACCGCCCAGGTCCACCACGGCTTTTCGGCCGGTAGCTACCGCGATCTCACCCGCGTGGCCCACCTCAACCCGCAGATGTGGTCCGAACTCATGATTGACGACGCCGACGCGCTTGCCTTCGAGATCGACCACCTGATCGATGCGCTCGGCGCCTACAGCCGCGCGCTCAAGGACCGCGATCAGCGCTATTTGGAGAATCTCCTTGCCGAGGGCGACCGCATCAAGCGCGCGCTCGACGACGAGAGCGCCCACTAGACCACCTATCACGCCAGGTCGAAAGGACCATAGCTTATGGCGATTACCATCGATATCGACACCGCACGCCCCTACCAGGTACACGTGGGCACCTTTTTGCTGGAGCAGGCAGGGCCGCTCGTTCGCGCCACCGCCGGAGGCACTCGCGCCGTCATCGTGACGGACACCAACGTGGGTCCGCTCTACCAGATGCCTGTCAAACAGAGCCTGGAGGCGTCAGGCTACGAGGTAAGCATCTACACCTTCGAGGCCGGCGAGGCACACAAGCGCGCAGAGACCTACATCAACATCTTGGAGTTTGTTGCCGAGCACGAGCTTTCGCGCTCCGACGTGATCGTGGCGCTCGGTGGCGGCGTCGTGGGCGACGTAGCCGGCTTTGTGGCCGCCACCTACATGCGCGGCTGCAAGTTTGTGCAGATCCCCACGAGCCTGCTCGCCATGGTGGACTCGTCGGTGGGCGGCAAGACGGCCATCGACCTGGCCGCCGGCAAAAATCTCGCCGGTGCCTTTTGGCAGCCGAGTGTTGTTATCGCCGACGTGGGATGCCTTGCCACCCTCACGCCCGAGCAGTTCGCCGACGGCTGCGGCGAGGTCGTCAAACACGCCGTCATTGCCGATCCGGAGCTTTTCGCCGAACTGGAGAAAACCCCGCTCACGCTTGAGCTGCTTAACCAGGACGTGGCCCGCGTGGCGCTCATCATCGCCCGCAATATCGACATCAAGCGCGCCGTGGTCGTTGCCGACGAGCGCGAGACCAACCAGCGCAAGCTCCTCAACTTTGGACACAGTGCCGGACATGCCGTCGAGGCCTGCGAGCACTTTGAGCTAGGACACGGCAACTGCGTGTCGATCGGCATGGGTATCATCACGCGTGCCGCGGCCCTGCACGGCATTTGCGACGCTGCACTGCCCGCGCGCATCGAAGAGCTCTGCGCCCGTCATGGCCTCAAGACCCGCTGCGAGCTTTGCGCCGACGCCGTCTTTGCCGAGGCGCTGCACGACAAAAAACGCGCCGGTGACACCATCGATCTGGTGATTCCGCACGGCATTGGCCGCTGCAGCATCGACCGCACGCCGCTTTCAACCTTCCATGAATTAATTGCCGAGGGCCTCGGCCAGAAGGGAGACGCATCAGCATGCTAGCCCGCATCACCCCCTCCCCGCTCAAGGGCACCGTTCCCGCTATCGCATCCAAGTCGATGGCGCATCGTCTCATCATCTGCGCTGCGCTCGCCAACGGTGAGACGCACGTCACTTGCAACACCACCTGCGCCGATATCGAGGCCACAGTGCACTGCCTCACGGCCCTGGGCGCCCGTATCGAGACCGTCGAGGACGGCTTCCAAGTCCATCCCACTATGAAGAGTATTGAGTTCGGCCTGCTCAAGGCACTTGCCGGCGGCACGCTCGACTGCGGCGAGAGCGGCTCCACGCTCCGCTTTATGCTGCCCGTCGCCTGCGCGCTGGGAGCAGAGGCCACCTTTGTGGGCCGGGGTCGTCTGGGCGCACGCCCCCTCTCCCCGCTCTCCGACGAGATCATTGCCGCCGGCTGCGACCTGCAGGGGCTGGGCGGCTTTCCGCTCAAGACAAGCGGCCGCATGCGCCCGGGCACCTTTATCCTGCCGGGTAACGTGAGCTCGCAGTACATCTCCGGTCTGCTGCTGGCAGCCCCACTTCTGGCCCAGCCCTCCTGCGTGCAGGTGACCGGCCTTATCGAGAGCCGCCCCTATATCAACCTAACCATCCAGGCCATGAAGGCCTTCGGAGTCGAGGTCAACGTCGAGCGTATTCCGGCCAAGGACGGCCAGCCCGAGGTCACGAACTTCCGCGTGAACAGCGGCTCCTACCGCACGCCTGGCAGCGTGGCCGTCGAAGGCGACTGGTCCAACGCCGCCTTTTGGCTGTGTGCCGGCGCCATCGGCTCCGACCCCATCACCGTCGAGGGTGTGTCGCTCAGCTCCGCGCAGGGCGACCGCAACGTGCTCGCCGCGCTTTCGCGCTTTGGCGCTCGCATCGTGCGCTCCACTAACGCCGCCACCGTGCAGTCCGACAAGCTCGCCGGCTTTGAGATGAGCGCGCACGACATCCCCGACTTGGTGCCCGTTATCTCTGCCGTGGCATCGTTGGCGCAGGGCCGCACGTTTATCCGCGATTGCGCCCGCCTGCGCATCAAGGAATCCGACCGTCTGGCCACTACCACCCGCGAGCTCACCGCACTGGGGGCGCAGGTACGCATTGCCGGTGACGACCTCATCATCAAGGGTGTCGACGCCTTTACCGGCGGCGAGGTCGATTCGCACAACGACCACCGCATCGCCATGATGGCCGCCATTGCGGCCACCCGCTGTCAGGGGCCGGTGACCATCACCGGCGCGGAGTGCGTGAACAAGTCCTATCCCCGCTTCTGGGCAGACTACGAGGCCCTGGACGGTCAGATCGCCCGGACGTAGGAGGGGCGGGGGGCCACGGAGCCGTTTTTACACGAATGGTGTAGGGGGGGGCGTCCACAAGGGCCGCCCCTACACAAAAGCGCAAAGCATCCGGCCGCGTTCGTATGAATACCGTAGGGGCGAGTGCCCACACCCGCCCGGAGGCCGGGGCCTCCCGGCACAAAACCTGAGAAAGCAAAGGAAGGGAACCCACATGCGACACATGATTTTCGGCGAGTCCCACGGCCCGGCCATCGGCGTGGTACTGGAGGGCGTACCCGCCGGCCTGGAGCTGGATCTGGAGGCCGTTCAGATTTTCAGACATAAAAAAATCC
>CAJKZP010000083.1:0-9623 GCA_905204415.1 uncultured Collinsella sp.
CGCACGAGCCGGAGAGCACTTAATGTGCTCTCCGTGCGAGTCAGGACTGTCCGAGTAGGCGACTTCATGTGCCGCCACGCGGCCGGGGCGAACGCAGGTCCAAGATTGTCAAAAAGCGGTCGGCGCGCAGTGCGCCGACCGCCGATATAAGGGGTCTGATGATTTTTACCAGTTAGGGCCTCTTACTCGTCTAGGAGATCCTCTGGCATGTCGTTGCCGTCGCCTAGGTCGACTGGGGCCTCTTCGGTGTCGGCTGCGGCCTCAGCGACTTCGCCTTCGGGTTTTTCTTCGGCTGCCGTCATGCGGGCAACAGCGCATACGCGGTCGTTGTCGTCGACGGTCATCATCTTGACACCCTGGGTGGCGCGGCCGGTCTGGCTGATCTCGTCGGTCTTGACGCGAATGACCGTCGCGCCTTCCGTCACGATGAACAGCTCGTGCTGCGGGCCCACCGTCTTCATGGCCGCGAGGTTGCCCTTGCGCTCGGTCATTTGGATGGTGTAGACGCCCTGACCGCCGCGGTTTTGCTCCGGGTAATCCGCGACCGGCGTGCGCTTGCCGTAGCCGCGCTCGGTGATGACAAACAGGTCACCATTGCCGTTGGTAACCTCCATACCCAAAACGCCCACGCCGCCTTTCATGCTAATACCGCGAACGCCGCTGGTGTCGCGTCCCGTGGCGCGAACTTGGTCCTCGGGGAACATAATCGCCTTGCCCGCAGTGGTGGCCAGGATGATCTTGTCGCCCTCGCGCACACGGCGCACGGCGAGCAGCGCGTCGTCGTCCCTCAGGTTGATGGCGATCAGACCATCACGGCGGCTACGGTCGTAGGCGCTCATCACGGTCTTCTTGACCATGCCGCTCTTGGTGGCAAACATCAGGTACTCGTCGGCGGGGAACTCGCGACAGCTGATGACGCTCGCGATCTTCTCGCCTTCCTCAAAGGGCAGCAGGTTGACGATCGCGGTACCGCGCGCCTGGCGCGTACCGACCGGCAGCTCGTGCACCTTGAGGCGGTAGACCTTGCCCTTGCTCGAGAAGAACAGCACGTACTCGTGCGTGGATGCGATAAACATCTCGTCGATGACGTCATCCTCTTTAAGGTTGACGCCCGACACGCCCTTGCCGCCGCGCTTCTGAGCACGGTAGGCAGCCACCGGGATACGCTTCACGTAGCCGGTGTGGGTAATGGTCACAACCATGTCCTCGTCGGCAATGAGGTCTTCGACATCCAGGTCCTTCTCGACATGGCTGATCTCGGTGCGGCGTTTGTCGCCAAACTTCTTCGAGATCTCGCGCATCTCCTCCTTGATGACGCCCAGGATCTTCTCCTCATGCGCCAGCAGGTCCTCGTAGTAGGCGATGGCGCGGCGCAGGCCGTCCAGCTCTTCCTGGATCTTGTCGCGCTCCAGGCCGGTCAGGCGGCGCAGCTTCATCTCGAGGATGGCCGTGGTCTGCTCGGGCGTAAAGCCAAAGCGCTCGATCAGGCGGCTGCTGGCCTCGGAGTCGGTCTGCGAGGAGCGGATAATGCTGATGACCTCGTCGATATGGTCGAGAGCCATCAAGTAGCCCTCGAGGATATGGGCGCGCGCCTGGGCCTTCTTAAGGTCGAAGCGGGTGCGGCGGGTGACGACGTCGACCTGGTGGTCGATGTAGTGCTGCAGCATCTCGCGCAGGCTCAGGCATTTGGGAACGCCGTTGACGAGCGCCAGGTTGTTGGCGCCAAAGGTCGTCTGCAGTGCGGTGTACTTATACAGGTTGTTGAGCACGACCTGCGGAATGACGCCCTTCTTGAGCTCGATGACCAGACGGATGCCCTTCTGGTTGGACTCGTCGCGCATGTCCGAGATGCCCTCGATGCGCTTGTCGTTTACGAGCTGGGCGATCTTCTCCTGCAGGGTGCCCTTGTTGACCATGTAGGGAATCTCGGTAAAGACCAGACGACTGCGGCCGGTCTTGGTGGATTCCACATGGGCCTTGGCACGCACGGTAATGGAGCCGCGGCCGGTCTCATAGCTCTGCCTAATGCCGGCGCTGCCCATGATGATGGCACCGGTGGGGAAGTCCGGACCGGGCATGATCTGCATAAGCTCGTCGACGGTAGCATCGGGATTGTCGATCAGGTAGCAGGTTGCCTCGATCGCCTCGGTGAGGTTATGCGGGGCGATATTGGTGGCCATGCCGACAGCGATGCCCTGGCTGCCGTTGACCAGCAGGTTGGGGAAGCGCGCGGGCAGTGCCACGGGCTCGGCGAGCGACTCGTCGTAGTTGGGCTGCCAGTCGACGGTATCCTTTTGCAAGTCGCGCAGCAGCTCCATGGCAGGCTTTGCCAGACGGCTCTCGGTATAGCGCATTGCCGCCGCGCCGTCGCCATCGATGTTGCCGAAGTTGCCGTGGCCATCGATGAGCGGTGTGCGCATGGAGAACCACTGCGCCAGACGAACCATGGCCTCGTAGACTGCGAAGTCACCGTGCGGATGGTACTTGCCGATAACTTCGCCGACCGTCCAGGCCGACTTCTTATGCGGGCGGTTGGGGTAGATGCCGCTCTCGTTCATGGCGTACAGGATGCGGCGGTGCACCGGCTTTAGGCCGTCGCGCACGTCCGGCAGGGCGCGCGCCGTAATGACCGACATCGAGTACTCGATGAACGACTGCTTCATCTCGCGGCCGAACTCCGAAATCTGGAGCTGGCCACCGTTGATATCCTCGCCGGCTGAGGCGCCACGATCGACCGCGCCGAAGCTCTCCTCGAGCTCGGCGTCGTCATCCTCTTCCTCTTCATCCTCGGCGTCGGGGTTATAGGAATCCGGATCGCCGTCCTCGCCCTGCTCAGCGCGGGCGAGCAGGCGCTTCAGATCATCGGGCATACCGGCGTCGCCGGCCTCGTCCATACCCTCGTTGTTGTTGATATCGTCTGCCACGTTACCTCCTCATGGTTTGCGTGGTCCATTAGTTCCCTACCACGGAGACGGCTTTTCCAGGTGCCGCAGATTCGCCCGAAAGAGGAGGGAAGCGTACTTGGGTACGCGACCGACGATTGAGGGCGAAGGTGCGGTGGCTGGGAAAGCCGCAGGGATTAGGCATCCAAGAATCGTGCGTCGTGGGCGTGTTTCTCAATGTACTCGCGGCGATAGCCGACCTCCGAACCCATGAGTTCGCGCACGGCACGGTCCGCCACCACGGCGTCCTCGATCGACACGCGCTGCAAAATGCGGGTCTTGGGGTCCATCGTCGTCGAGGCAAGCTGCTTGGGGTCCATCTCGCCCAGGCCCTTGTAGCGCTGGACGGTATAGCCCTTGCGCTTCTTGGTGATCTTGCCGTCCTTGGCCTTGCCGTCCTCGTCGTTGTCGTCGGGGTTCAGGCCCAGGCTCTGAATGGTGTCGCGCAGAATCTCGTCTTCGGGCTGGCGGCCGTTGGGATACACGTAATGGATCTTGTTGCGCACCTTAATGCCAAAGATGGGCGGGCAGGCGACATAGACATAGCCGGCATCGATCAGCGGGCGCATGTACTTGTAGAAGAACGTCAGCAGCAGGATGCGGATATGCGCACCGTCAACGTCTGCATCGGTCATGATGATGATCTTGTGGTAGCGCGCCTTGGTGATATCGAAGTCGCCGCCGTCGCCGGCACTCGTCGTGACGCCGCAGCCGATCGCGGTGATGAGCGACTGGATGGTGTCGCTCGAAAACGCGCGGTGGTCACCCACGCGCTCGACGTTCAAAATCTTGCCGCGCAGGGGCAGAATCGCCTGGATGTCTCGGCGACGGCCGTCCTTGGCCGAACCGCCTGCCGAGTCACCCTCTACGATAAAGAGCTCGGTCAGCTCGGCATCGCGCACCGAGCAGTCGGCGAGCTTGCCTGGCAGCGAAGCCGTCTCGAGCAGACTCTTGCGACGGGTCGCCTCGCGCGCCTTGCGGGCAGCGTTGCGGGCCTTGCAGGCCTGCTGGGCCTTCTTGACGATCTCGCGGGCGGGCTTGGGGTGCTCCTCCAGATAATCGGTCAGTCCATCGGTCACGATCTTGAGCGTGAGCGCGCGCATGTAGGAACTGCCGAGCTTGGCCTTGGTCTGTCCCTCAAACTGCGGGTCGGGTAGCTTGACCGAGATGACGGCCGAAAGCCCCTCGCGCACGTCGTCGCCGCTCAGGTTGGCTTCCTTCTCCTTGAGTAGGTTCTGCTTGCGGGCGTAATCGTTGATCACACGGGTGAGAGCGGTGCGGAAACCCTCGAGATGCATGCCGCCCTCGGGGGTGTAGATGTCGTTGGCAAACGACATGACGTTCTCGCCGTAGCCGGCATTCCACTGCAGGGATACCTCGACCTCGCCCATCTTGGTCACGGGCGCATCCGGATCCGATTTGCCCTCGATATAGATGGGCTCCTTAAAGGCCTCGGGGACGTCCTTGCCGTCGTTGAGGAACTTGACGAAGTCGATGATGCCGCCCTCGTAGCAGAACTCCTCCACGTGGGGAGTCGCCTCGCGCTCGTCGGTCAGCACGATCTTTAGATTCTTATTGAGGAACGCCGTCTCTTGCAGACGGTTGTGCAGCGTATCGAAATCGTAGACACAGGTCTCGAAGATCTCGTCGTCGGGCCAGAAGCTGACGGTGGTACCCGTCGAATCCGAGGTGCCCACGACCTCCATCTTCTTGACGGTCTTGCCGCGCGAGAACTCCATCTCGTAGACGCTGCCATCACGGCGCACCTGCACGACCACGCGCTTGGACAGCGCGTTGACGACGGAGATACCCACGCCGTGCAGGCCGCCCGAGACCTTGTAGGCCGAGTTATCGAACTTACCGCCGGCGTGCAGGATCGTCATAACGACCTCGAGCGTCGGGATCTTTTTGATGGGATGCTCGTCGACGGGGATGCCTCGCCCGTTGTCGACGACCGTGATGGAGTTGTCGGCGTGGACCGTCACCTGAATCTCGGTGCAGAAACCGGCCATGGCCTCGTCAACGGAGTTGTCAACGATCTCCCACACCAGGTGATGAAGACCGCTGGCGCTCGTCGAGCCAATGTACATGCCCGGGCGCTTACGAACGGCCTCGAGACCTTCGAGAATCTTAATCTCGCCGCCATCGTAATCGTTTTCGTTTGCCACACGTCCTCCTTCAGTTAAGAAAATGTGTACAGCCTTACTAGTTTATCGTAAAAAAATACCCTCGGGGACGAGGGTATTTGGCTCTACAAGGCCACCAGATGCGATTTAAGGCTCTTTCTCGCTTTGCACGCCCTTGGCCCACTCGGCACTGGCTCTCATGGCATTCTCGAGGGCCTCGCGCAGTTTTTGATCTTCGATGGGCGCCACTTGGCGCTCGATCTCGCCGCGTTCGTCTTCACTGAGATCGGCGTGTGGGGCCGGCGGGCGCTCGGTCACGGCTGGGCGCAAGCGCTCCTTGGCAGCCGGCGGCGTGTGACCGGGCGCGGTCGTTTTGAACACCAGGCCGTCCACATGCGCGCCGGCCCGCTCCATGCGTGCCCGGATGATCTCGCGCAGCAGCGTCATCTCCTGAGTCCACGAGGGCGAATCGAGATACACCAGCAGCTCATTGGACTCGGGCAGGTAGCGCAGGCCCGTCACGTGGCGTCCCTCGCGCGTGCCCGAGCACACCGCATTCCAGGCACGATAGACCGCACGAGATTCCTCTGCAGCCTCCATTTGCGCGCGGCACTCAGATGTCGCGGCCGCCAGGATGCGCTGACGCTCGGCATCCAAAAAGCCGCCAAAGGCAACCGTTCCGTTCTCGCGCTCGTAATTAGCACGCCTCACCCATGCTCACCACCTTGGCTCGTTCAAGCAGGTCATCAGTAAAGTACCCCAGGTTGGTGGTGGTTATGACTGTCTGGATGTCATCACCGATCAGCTGCAGAAAAGCGCCCCGGCGCTCGGCATCGAGCTCGCTCATCACATCATCCAACAGCAGCAGGGGTGCAGTGCCCAGGATGTCACGGGCGACGGTCACCTCGGCCACCTTCCAAGCCAGCACCAGCGTACGCTGCTGCCCTTGGCTGGCAAACGAACGGGCAGATCGACCCGCAACGGTAAACTCAATCTCGTCGCGATGTGGGCCCACGAGCGTCACGCCGCGGCGCATCTCCTCGTCGGCACGCTCATCGAGGGCCGCGAGCATATGCTCGTACGCCCAGTCCTTAAGCTCCTCGCGCCCTTCGGTTTGAGGTAAATCCCCCAGCGTGGATACATAGGACACGCCTGCGTCCTCGCCGGACGCCACCTGCCCATACGCGGCGCGCACATGGCCCGCCAGTCGGTCGAGCAGGGCCAAACGATGCACGAGCAGGGCTGACCCGGCGCGGGCGATGGAGTCATTCCACGCACCGAGCATCTCGCGGCAGCACCAGGTCTCCTTGAGCAGGGCGTTGCGCTGCGTCACACAACGCCCGTAGGTGCTCGCCAGGTCGGCGTAACGGGCGCTCAGTTGTACGCCAAAGTCGTCGAGGGCGGCGCGGCGCACGCTGGCACCGCGCTTGACCATATCCAGATGATCGGGGCAAAACAGCACGCTCGGCATAACCCCTCGCACGCCGGCAGCCGAGCACCTCTTGCCGTTACGGCTAAACGAGCGCTTGCCGTCCTCAACGCCCAACCCCATATCGAGCACGCGGCCATCGCCCTCGAGCCTCAACTCGAGCTTGCACGAGCCCGTGCCGTCGTGCACGAGCTCGGCAGCTGTGGGATGCCTAAACGAGGTGCCACTTGTCAAAAGCTGCAGCGCCTCTATGAGGTTGGTCTTTCCCGCCGCGTTGGGCCCCGCAAGCACCGTCACGCCTTCGTCCAGGTCAAGACGGTAGCTATCGAAACTGCGGTAGCGCGCGACGGAAAGGTTGCGGGCAAACACGGTCATGGCGCAGCGCTAGATGCGAACCGGCATAACCAGGTACAGGTAGTTGATCTTGTCGTAGGACTTAAAGATACCCGCCTGCGAGTAGCTCTTGAGCTCCAGCGTGATCTCCTTCTCCTTGGACAGGGCATTGAGGCAGCCAAAGATGTAGTGGTAGTTAAAGGCGATGGTGCCCGACTCGCCCTCGGCCTCGACATCGATTGTCTCCTGCGCCAGATCCTGGTCATTGGAGATGGAGGACAGGCCCATCTGACCGTTCTCGACATCGATCTCGAACTTGACGGCGGGGTTCGCGCTCGCGATGACCGCCACGCGCTTAAGGGCGGCATTAAAAGCCGCCACGTCGATCTTGACGCTCGTCACGCATGAATCGGGGATGAGCTGCTTGTAGTTGGGGTACACGCCCTCGATACGGCGCGACACGTAGGTGGTGTTGCCGGCCTCGAAGACAACCTGGGTGTCGGTGGCGCCGATCATGATGGTCGCCTGGCTGGCCATGATGCTCAGGGCGTCGTTGAAGGCGTCGGCCGGAACGTTGAGCTTAAAAGAGCCCTCGAGCGTCGAGGTCTCGACCTGGGTGTCGCATACGGCCAGGCGGAAGGAGTCGGTTGCCACCAGGCGCACGGTGTTGTTCTCGACCTTCATGTGCACGCCTCCCAGGATGGGACGGGCCTTATCGGTCGAAGTGACACGCCACACGCGGCCGACCATCTCGGACAGGATGTCGGTCGGGAGCTCCACCGCACTCTCGATGGCATAGGCCGGGAACTCGGGGAAATCGTTGGCATCGAGCGTGTTGAGGCGGAAGGAACTCTTCTCGCATCCAATCAGCACCTGACGCTCCGAGAGCTCAAAGGTAACCGGAGCGTCGGGAAGGGTCTTCGTAATGTTCGAGAGCATCTTGCAGGGAATCACCATCTCGCCCCCTTCTTCGACATGCGCGGCAATGCGATGACGAATCGAGATGGTGTAGTTAGAAGTTTGGAATTCCAAGATGCCGTCCTGCGCCTTAACGAGCACGCCCGACAGGATGGGAAGGGTAGATGCCGAAGCGACGCCTTTCATAACGACGCCGATGGCTTGCGTGAGCGAGCTTTGGCTGACGGTGAACTTCATCTTTTAATACCTTTCTATAGATATAAATATCTTAATAATAGTAATAGCACTGACGAAACTGTTGATTACTCCCAAAAGCGCTGGTCAACCCCAAAAAGAGAATCGACAGCATCCTGTGCGCAACCGACCGTGTTTTCCACGTTCAAAACCTGCGGAAAACTTTTCGTCGCCTTGGGGTGAGTTTTAGACACGTTATGCCCGGCGTTTCGACAAGTTTTCAACAGGTGTCTCTATTTCCCTACGAACGCAGTGTAATTTTATCTCGTAGCGATTTGAGATCCTCGGTTACGGTACGGTCTTCCTGAATCATCTTCTGAACCTTTTTATAGCTCGTGCTGACGGTTGAATGGTTGCGGTTGCCAAACTCCGCGCCCACCGCCGTAGTCGTCATCTCACACATCTCGATGGCCAGATAGATGGCGATGTGGCGGGCTTTGGCAATGTTGGCGTTGCGGCGCGGGCCGATGAGCTCCTCGTGCGTCACGCCGTATTGCTCCTCGATGACAGACTGGACCGTCTGCACGTTGATCTTCTTGGCCGACGTGTCGAAGTACTGGCTTGCGATGGCGTCGATGTCGTCGAAGCTGAGCTCGCTGCCCTCGCGTTCGCGGTCTCCCGCCTCGCCGGCACAGCGTTCGCAAAAGCTCTCGAGTTCGCGAATGTTGGTTCCCGAGACTTCTGCCATGTGCTTAAAGTGCTCGTCGGTCAGATGCCCACCATCGCCGCCATAGGCCGCCAGCAGCGAGTCGTCACCCGACTCGGGTGCGGCGGCTATCGTGTTCTCGTAGTAGCGCTGCAAGATCTTGTATTTCATCTCGTAGCTGGGCTCCGCCACCAAACAGAGCATACCGGCGTTAAAACGGCTGGTAAGGCGTTCGTCCATGCTCAGGTCTTTGGGTGCGCGGTCGGCTGCGATGACGACTTTTTTGTTGTTGCGGATAAACTCGTCCATGAGCTGGAAGAAGTAGTCCACGCTCGCGCGCTTGCCGATGATGTTTTGAATGTCGTCGATAATGAGCACGTCCACGCCATGGTATGCCTGCATGATGGGGGCGTTGCTTTTCTTTTGGCGGTCGAACTCCGTCATCAGGTCATCGAGGTATGCCTGCGAGTTGGCGTACTTCACCTTGATCTCGGGCGACTTTTCGGCGAGCTCGTTTTTGATGGCGAGCAGCAGATGGGTCTTGCCCAGCCCCGATTTGCCATAGATGAACAGGGATGTGCATGTGCCGCGTTCGTCCGCGAGCGCGGCAAACTTGAGCGCCGAGCGATAGGCATGGCTGTTTTCGGGGCCGTAGACAAAGTTTTCGAAGGTGAATTTCGAGTTGGCCGCGAGGGGTGCGCCGTCAGCGTTTTGCTCGGCCGGCGCCGCAGCTGCGGGGGCACTCGTGGGCGATGTAGAGGCTGGTTTTGCACTCTTTTCGGGCGCACCGCCTTTCATCTGGTTCATCATGCGGCGGAAATCGTCGGCCGAAAGCGTGTTTTTGATTGCGATGCCCGAATCCTCGCCCGGTGTTGCGTCGTGCGCGATAGGCATGTGTGTGGCAGCGGGCATGGGGGCTGCCCACGCCGAGACGGCGGGCATGGTTTCACGGGAAACATCGTCGTTTTGATGCTCGGGAGCCGACACTGCGGCGG
>CAJKZP010000084.1:0-9423 GCA_905204415.1 uncultured Collinsella sp.
GCATTGCGCACCAACAGCGTGCAGCCGCGGCGGTCCGCCACGACCTCGTCGATGCCCTGCGGCGGCGCGGCGTCGAGGGCTGCCGGGTTGCCGGCGTTTTCCCACTCGTCCACCAGGCTCGAGTCCACCGAGCGCACCACAAAGCCCAGCCACGAGATAATGTCGCGCAGGCGCTCGTCGCGCTTCTCAATGGGTACGGTGCGGTCGAGCGAACGGTAAGCCTCTGCCAGGTAACGCAGTAAAATGCCCTCGGAGCGGGCGATGCCGAGCTTTTGAATGTAGCCCTTAAAATCGCTCGCGCTCTCCAGCATATCGCGCAGGACGCTCTTGGGAGAGAGCTGGTAGTCGTTTGCCCACGGTACTTCCTGGCAGTACTTGCCAAAAGCGGCATCGAGCAAATCCTCGAGCGGCTTTTCGTACGTGACGTCCTGAATGCGCTCCAAGCGCTCCTCATACTCGATGCCGTCGGCCTTCATCTCGGCCATAGCGCGATCGCGTGCGGCTCGCTCCTGTGCGCGCAGCACCTGTTTGGGATCCTCGAGCGTTGCCTCGACCATCGAGATCAGGTCCATGGTATAGGTCTCGCTCTCGGGATCGAGCAGCTCCAGCGCAGCAAGCAAGAACGGCGAGAGCGGCTGATCGAGTGCGAAGTCCTCGGGCAGATCGACCGTCAGCGCATAGTCGATGTCTGGTGCGGCATCAGTCGGGGCGTCGGGCGCGGGCGGCACCTCGGTGCGAACGACGACGCCGGAATCGATGAGCGTGGCGAAGATTTCGTCGGCGCGAACCTCGAGCTTAGCCTTTTCCTCGGGAGTCTGCAGGCTCGTCTCGATGAGGTCGTGTACGCGGGCTCGGGCATCGCCGCCCTGCTCGACCACGCTGATCACCATGGAGTGCGTGATGCGCAGGCGCGGCTTGAGCGTCTCGGGTTGCGTCTCGATCAGACGCTCGAAGGTCTGCTTGTTCCAGGTGACAAAGCCCTCGGGGGCCTTTTTCTTTTTAATCTTACGGAGTTTTTTGGGGTCGTCGCCCGCCTTGGCCATAAGCTTGGCATTCTCAATCTCGTGCTCGGGTGCCTCGGCAATCACCATGCCCTCGGTATCGAAGCCCGAGCGACCGGCGCGACCGGCAATCTGATGGAACTCGCGGGCGCGCAGACGACGCATCTTGTAGCCATCGAACTTGGTGAGCGCGGTGAGGACCACGGTATGGATGGGTACGTTGATGCCGACGCCGAGCGTATCGGTGCCGCAGATGACGGGCAGTAGGCCCTGCTGCGCCAGGCGCTCGACCAGCAGACGATAGCGCGGCAGCATGCCAGCATGGTGCACGCCGACGCCGCAGCCAAGCAAGCGCTTGAGGATCTTGCCAAAGGCCGTCGAGAAGCTCGTTCCCTTTGCCGCTTCCTTAATGGCCTCGCGCTGCTCTTTGCTGGCGATGCCAAAATTGGTGAGCGACTGTGCCGTCGCAAGGGCGGCATCCTGGCTAAAGTGCACGATATAGAGCGGGGCCTCGCCGCGGCGCATGGCGAGCTCGACTGTGCCTTCGAGCGAGGTCGTCACATAGTCGTAGCTCAGCGGCACGGGGCGCGGGGCATCGACGACCAAGTCGCAGGTAGCGCCGGTGTGTTCCTCGAGCGAGGCGGCGATCGCGGTGACATCGCCGAGCGTGGCGCTCATGAGCATAAACTGCGTGTGGGGCAGGGTGAGCAGCGGCACCTGCCAGGCCCAGCCGCGGTCGGGGTCGGCAAAGTAATGGAACTCGTCCATGGCCACGCAGCCCACATCGGCGTCCTCGCCCTCGCGCAGCGCATCGTTGGCAAGGATTTCGGCCGTGCAGCAGATGACGGGCGCCTTGGTGTTGATATGCGTATCGCCGGTGATCATACCGACGTTATCGCGGCCGAGGACCTGCACCAGGTCGAAGAACTTTTCGCTGACCAGGGCCTTGATGGGGGCCGTGTAATAGCAGCGCTTGCCCTGCGCCATGCCCATAAAGAGCATGCCCAGCGCGACGAGCGATTTACCCGATCCGGTCGGTGTGCCCAAAATGACGTGATCGCCGGCTGCCAGGTCCATGAGGGCCTCTTCTTGGTGATCCCATAGCTCAATGCCGCGGTCGCTCGTCCATTCAAAGAAGCGTTCGAAGGCCTGGTCGGGCGTGAGCCACGGTTCGGGCTCACTGCCGTCCTCGGGCTCCCACCAGGTGGGGGAGAGCGCACCGAGCGAACCGAACTCTGCCTCGGTTCCCGTGCCGCCCGAAAATGAGCTGGCAGCGCCGGCGCCGGAGACGGTGCTGGCGGCGGTATCTGTCGTGGTCTGTGCCATGTGTTTGCTTTCTCTCGCGATTGTCCGCCAACTATTATGGCGTAGCGGCGGCGCGGGGTGCCAGCGCGCGAGAAAATGCAGGAAATGGGCGCGTGGTACTAGCGTTCCTGAGGCAGGCGCTTCTTACCCTTGCGGGCGCGGTTTTTAAAGTTCTCGACGGCCTCTTCCATGCCGAGAGGCACGTAGGTGAGCTCATCGAGGTTTTCGGGCAGGTAGCAGGCAAGGCTTTGCTCCTGCGCGCGGCCCGCCGCGAGCTGTTCATCGCTGGGCTGCGCGCCGGGTGTGGCGCAAATGCCATAGACGACGGCGCCCATCTCGCGCGTGCGGCATTCATATTCGGTCTCGGGGTGCTCGGGATGGTCGCGGCGGACGTCGTCACTTACCCAAAGCGTGTCGTAGCCTGCCGCGGTAAACTGCCCTAGGGCGTAGTCGCGCAATGGCTTGCTGTCGGTGCGCAGCGTGACGGTGGCGCCGGCTGCAAAGAGCGGGCGGTAGAGCATCAGATGGTCGACATGGACGAGTCGTTTTTTGGCGTACTTGGCCTTGGGCTGCGGCGTGGGAAAGTTAATGGTGATGACATCGAGCTCGCCTGCGGCAAACAGCTGCGGCAGCGATGCGGCGCCTCGGGGCAGGACGAGTGCGTTGGTCAGTTCCTGCTCGCAGATTTTCTGTGCGGCATAGGCGATGCAGATGGGCTCCTGGTCCATACCGATAAAGAGGGTGTTTGGCTCGTGGACCGCGCGCTCTACAAGGTACGTTCCCTTGCCACAGCCAAGATCCAGGTGAAGGTGTTCAAAGGGCTTGCTGCCAACTGGCGCACAGGCCTCGCGCCAATCTCCGGCATAGGCCTCGGGGTTCGTCTCAATCGCATCGGCGTAGCGCTCCAGGCGCTCCTCGAGCACAAAGTTCTTAGGCGTGCGAACGTGGACGGCTCCCATGAGGCTCCTTGGTCATAAGTATGGAACGCATAGCCGCGCGTTCCGTCAATGGGTTGAAAAGGGTGGGCATAGTTTGCCTGAAAGATGCGGTGCGGCTCGACGGAGAGTCGTCGGTGCCTACAGGCGCTTGAGAATCACATAGCGGTTGAGCTCGCCGCTACGACCGTCGGCATGGAAGCGCTCAAGCTCGCGCACGGGGACCTCGCCGCTCTTGTAGAACGTACGGACGCCGCGCACCAGGTCGGTGATCTGCTGATCGTCAAAGTGATGGCAATAGCGGTAGGCGTGGCGGTCGTTTTGCCAGCCAATGAGGTGGTCGCCGGCTTCAAACTGTGCTGAATCGTAACCCTCAAACGGCGGGGTGAGCTCGGCGCGGGCCTCGGCTCGAACGGCCTTGCGCGCCATGCGCTCGTCGTTCATGAACTCCCAAAAGCTGATGGCGATGATGCCGCCTGGGCGCGTCTGCCGCACCAGGGCGTCGAGCACGCGTACGCGGTACTCGCACGACGGCACGTGGTGCATAAAGCCAAAGCAGACCGAGATGTCGGCGAGTGGGGCGTCGAAAAGCACGTCGGGCGTCTCGGCGGGGTTGAGCTTCATGAGAGCGTCGAGCACATCGAGTTCCTGGAAGTGCAGGTTGGGAATGCGCAGGGCGTGACCACGTGCATCGATGGCCAGGTCTTGGCACGAGTCGACACCATAGAACTCAAACGGGCAGCTGGCATCCGCCGAGGGGTTTGCGCCGTCGACGCCCTTGGCGGCAAGTGCGCCGCCGGCGGCAAAGTTCTCGAATCGCATATTGCCGCAGGCGAGATCGAAGACGCGGACGGGATGCTCGATCGTGGCGACGTCGAGCTGTTCGAGCGCGATGTCCATGGTGCGCACCCAGCCGGGCCATGGGGCCTGACGCGTATCGGAAAAGGAGGCGGAGTGCTCGCGATAGAACGTGTTGTTGAGCTGGATGAGCGATGAGGCGAAATCGCGGTTCACGGCGCGGGACTCCCTCCGTTGGCGGTGCGGAATAAACAGTACGACCATACTACCGTTAACGCCGCAACGGGGACAACCGGGCTAGGTGCCATTGCTTTGTTTGGACACATTTCCGCAGCTCATGTGTGTCCGCAACCGCCGGTTGTCAAAAATCTCACTAGAATAGGTGGCATGCTTTTGGCGGTGGCGGATAGATTTTTAACTGTGCAAGGCGCCTTAAGAACAAATATGGTCCGGCGGCACGGCTGGCATCACATAGGAGGAACCATGAATGTAGAAACTGCGCAGCGGCTCGCCGACCTTCGCCGCAGCAAGGGTTTTAGCCAAGAAGGGCTGGCACGAAAGCTGGGACTGTCGCGCCAGGCGGTCAGCAAATGGGAGCGCGCGGAGAGCTCGCCCGATACCGAGAATCTGATCTCGCTCGCCAAACTCTATGGCGTGAGCCTGGACGAGCTGCTCAATCCGAGCGATGAGATCGAGGACGATATCGAGTTTGAGAACGAGGACCGCGCCCGTCAGCGCGAGGCCGAGGCGGCGGAGCGCGCCCGCACCCATGAGGCGGCGGCACGCGCCACGGAGGCAGCTACGCAGGCGAGTGATGCCGCGGCCAAGGCGGCGCAGGCGGCAAGCTGGAGTGCGCAGGCCGCCAATGCCGCTACGGCGCAGGCGACGAGTGGCACCGCGGTTGGCTCGACTCCGGTGAAGGGCCCGTTCCAGTCGTTCCCGTATTGGGCCGTGTGCTGGCTGCTGTTCTTTTTGCTGATGTTCCTGTTTGGTGCCGGCCCCTTTGCCGCGCTGATCTTCTTTACGATCCCCATCTATCACTGGGTGGCGCGTGCGCTCGATGGTGATTGGGCGCGCGGGGATATTCAGGTTGGTCCGGCGTCGGTGGCGATCAAGGCCCAGGGGAAGGATGCTTCTGCGGAACCTGATGCTGACGTGGCTACCACGACCACCGCTGAGCCATGTGCCAAAGAGGGTGACGAATGATGAAGCTTTCGCATGAATCCAAGGTACGCCTGGGTGTTGGCATCGGAGCGTTTGTGCTCATTGTTGGGCTTGTCTTTGGCGTTTCGCGGACATTGATTCATTTTGATGGTCCGTGGAATCTCGACGATGTTGTATCCGGCCTGTCTGGTATGGACGATGTGGTGGACGAGGGCGATCTTTTGGATGACGGTAACTATTCCGCTCAGCCTCAGCAGCTTTCGAGCGAAACCTTTGATGCCGACGCGTTTACATCGCTTGACTTGGACGTGACGTCGGGCACGGTCGAGGTCAAACACGTTTCCGGCGGGCCAGTGCGCGTAATTGAAAGCGGTCGCGTGGCAACGGGGACCGTTGCCTTCGATGCGGCAACCCAGAACCTGGCCGAAATCAAGGGCTCTACGCTCAAGATTCGCCAGTTCGATTGCGATGACGAGCGCGCCATTGACCGCACGGTTACCGTCGAACTGCCGCGCAAAGTTGCCGATAACATGGTGGGCATTACAGCGAATGTAGGATCGGGTGATCTGACGGTCGCGGGCATTGCGTGTCATGACCTCAACCTGACTCTGGACTCGGGAGACGTTGAGTTTACGGGCACCGTGACCGATACCCTGAATGCCGAGGTCGGTTCGGGCGATGTGACGTTCGAGCTTTACCCGGCCCCCACGAAGTCGATGGACGTGAGTGTGGACTCGGGCGATGTGGAGATGACGGTTCCGAACTCGACGGGCTTTAAGGCGAGCCTCACCTTGGGCAGCGGCGACTTCGAGAGCGATTTCCTTCCGCTTGGCTACGACGGCGAGACCATTTTGAATCTTGAATTCGATAACGGTGACAAGTCTGCCACGTATCGTTTTGAGGTCGGTTCGGGCGACATGTCGTTTGATTCGGAGTATTGAGGCAGACGAAAGCCTAGGCGAAGATATAGACGCGCTGTTTGATGAAGGCGCCGAAGCCGAGATCGGCTCCGGCGCCTTTGCCTTTACAATGGGGGCATGGAACAGATTATCTTGAACATACTCGAGGCTCTGCGTCGCGGCGAGACCGTGGATGACAAAGCGCTCGTCAAACTGATACATGCCGAGGCGCGCCGTGAGGGTGCCGACAAACGCGATTTGGCCAAGCGCCGTCTGCTGCCGTTCTACCAGCGGGTTAAACGTGAGGAGCCGGCTCGTTGGGCTGGGTGGAATGTCGATGCCGAGCTGGAACGTCAACTGCTGCAGGTGCTGCGTATGAAGCCTCGTCGCACGGCTTCGGGCGTGGCAACCATTACCGTCATCACCAAGCCGTGGCCGTGCTCGGGCGATTGCCTGTTTTGCCCCAACGACCTGCGCATGCCCAAAAGCTATTTACATGCCGAGCCGGCGTGTGCCCGTGCAGAGCAAAACTGCTTCGATCCATATCTGCAGGTGAGCGCCCGTTTGACCGCGCTTTCGCAGATGGGTCATGCGACCGATAAGATCGAGCTCATTGTGCTTGGCGGTACCTGGAGCGACTATCCGCAAGGGTATCAGATGTGGTTTATGTCGGAGCTCTTCCGCGCGCTCAATGACGATGCCGTGGCCGGCGTGGCGGCCAACCCCATGTTGGCGCGTCCGGGCATCAGCCGTGCCGAGGCAGGGCGCCTGCTCGATGACGCTCCCGCCGATGCCCTGCCGCCGGTGGTGGCGGAGCGTCGCGAACGCTATCGGGCCGTCGGTATTGCGACCGACGAGGCCGAGCTTGCGAGCGGTGTTACCGACGAGCAGGGGCGTGTGGATGCTGCCGTGGGCGGCTATAACCGCGCGGTGCGTCGTCTGTACGGCCCTGGTACGCCGTGGGGCGAGGTTGCCGAGTGGCAAACGACAACGATGGAAGAGCTCGAGCGCCAGCAGCGCATCAACGAGACGGCGAAGCATCGTGTGGTGGGGCTCGTTATCGAGACGCGCCCCGATGCCGTAACGCCGCAGGCCCTCACGCTCATCCGCCGCCTGGGCTGCACCAAGATTCAGATGGGTATCCAGAGTCTCGACCAGCACCTGCTCGATATCAACGAGCGTCGCATTTCGGTGGCTCAGATCGAGCGGGCGTTTTCGCTTGCACGATTGTTTGGCTTTAAGATCCATGCGCATTTTATGCTTAACCTGCTGGGCGCCACGCCCGAGGGGGACAAGCGCGATTACGAGCGCTTTATGACCGAAGGGGCCCTTATGCCCGACGAGGTCAAGGTCTACCCGTGTGCGCTCATCGAGGGCTCGCGTCTGGTGGGCTGCTATGAGCGTGGCGAGTGGCGCCCCTATACCGAGGATGAGCTGCTCGATGTGCTGGCCGACGACATCGTGGTGACGCCGGCGTTCTGCCGTATCAGTCGCATGATCCGCGACTTTAGCTCCGACGACATCATGGTGGGCAACAAGAAGCCCAACCTGCGTCAGCTCGTTGAGAACCGCCTGGCGGCTCGTGGGGAAGGCGCGACGGTGCGCGAGATCCGCTATCGCGAGATCAGCACGGCGGGTGCCGACCTGGATGAGCTGACCCTTGACGAGGAGGTGGCGTACGAGACGCCGGTGACGCACGAGCGCTTTTTGCAGTGGGTGACGCCGCAGGGCAAGATCGTGGGCTTTTTGCGGTTGTCGCTGCCCGACCATTCGTTTGTTGCCGCGCATGCGGACGAGTTGCCGACGACGCCGGACGAGGCGATGATTCGCGAGGTGCACGTGTATGGCATGGCGGCGCGCGTGGGGGATCAAGGCCAGGCGGCCCAGCACCATGGATTGGGGCGTTTGCTCGTAGAGCATGCATGCGAGATCGCCCGGGATGCGGGCTATGCGCGCATCAACGTGATTAGCGCGATTGGCACACGCGAGTACTATCGCCATCTTGGATTTTATGACCATGGCCTTTATCTGCAAAAGGAGCTCTAGATGAACAAGCCGAGTGTTTCTGCTGGTGTCGTTGCCGGCGTTGCTCTGGGAGCCGCGGCGCTTGGTGCGGCCGCTGTCGCTGTTCGTGCTGCCTGTCTGCAGGTTGCGCGAACCCGCAATGGGTTGGCACGTGTGAAACGCGTGCACGATGAGGGCGGCGATGAGATTCGCGTGTTGGTGCAAGGCGGCGTCTACCAAAGCGCAAGCTACATTGGCGAGCGTTGGGCGGAGCCCGTCTTTGCGTACTATCGTGCGTTTGACGACGTGTTTGAGTCCGAGGATGCGATGCGCGACGCTTATGGTCACGGCATCGACCGTATGCTTATGCTGGGCGGCGGTGGGTTTGCCTATCCCAAGTTCGCGCTGATGTCGCACGAGAGCTTGCGCATGGACGTCATTGAGTACGATGCCGAGATTACGCGCCTGGCGCGCCGCTGGTTCTACCTAGACGAGCTGGAGCGCGAGGCGGGCGATAGCCTGCGGGTAATAACCGCTGAGGCTCGCTCGTATTTGGGTGTGACGAGCGTGGGCCATCGTCGCTACGACGTGGTCGTGAGCGATTGCTTTGGCGGCGCCGAGCCCGTGCGCGGGCTGGCGACCGTTGAGGCGCTGCGCCTGGTGCGGGGCAGCCTGAACCCCGGGGGTATCTACGTGGCCAATATCGTGAGTGCGAACAGGGGGAGCGACGTGACGTTCCTGCGCGATTGCGCCGCCACGGCACTCGAGGTATTCGCCCACGCTTGGGTAGTGCCTTGCGGCGATGCGGAGTTCGGCGGCGAGGAGAATTATCTGCTCATCGCCAGCGACGGCGACTACGCCTTTGCCGAAGCCGTGCCTTTTGATGCCGACTTTCTCGGCACCGTCCTTCACGACAAGTAAGTCTCCCCGTCCCAAAAAGACTGGTCTTAGGTGTGGTCGCGCCAGCTGCGGACGCGCTGCTTCATGCCCTCTATGTCGAGCACGCCTTCGGCAAAGCCCTTGCGCACGAGCTCCTCGGGAACGTACTCGTCGTAGCGATCAAAATAAGGCACCTCGCCGGGATAGACGAGCTCGATGGGATCAAAGTCCTTCTCGGCCTCGGCGGCGAGCACCTCAAAGAACGTCTCCTTGTCGGCCTTCATCTTAAACTGCATAAAGTACGGGCGTGAAGGGTCGAGTCCGCGAAGGCCCAGCTCCGCGGCACATTTAATCTTGAGCATGCGCTCGAGTGCCAAAAAGGCGTAACTGCCCAGCTCATGTAAGATTTTCCACTGCATCACGTCTAGGGTAATGTCC
>CAJKZP010000085.1:0-9367 GCA_905204415.1 uncultured Collinsella sp.
CCGACCGGGCCGCGCGGCAAGGAGATATATTGCCAGACCGGAGGGGCGCCGTGGGCGGGAATCACGCACTCCATATTTTGTTCACAAATAAATAGATCCCTCAGTCGCATCACTGGGGTTAAAACTGAAGCATTGGCTTCTGATATTGGCGATGACCAGCTGTTTTATGAGTGTTGAGACATCGGTCATCTCTGGAGCGCTACTTTACTCCAAAGGCATCAGCTATTTGTTTCCCGTCGGTAAAAGGCAGGTTTTGTTCGCCAAGCGTTCTTATATATAGAGAAGTTCGGGTTCGAACCCGTGTCGCGGCATCAAAAAAGCGACCAACCGGAGTCGATCGCTTTCCATTCTATGGTGGAGCATCCAAGGGATGTTTCCGAACTCACTTTCTCGCTGCCATTCATGCTGTCGAAGCATCGTTCGACCTCCGCAGCCCCATGTTTTGAGGATCTGCCGTGTTTATCACTGTTATTAATGAGTGTGTGCAAGTGATCCTCATACAGATACGTCGATCCGCCAGATAACTGAGAAGCATCTTTCTGCAGCCCTCGTTGTCTATCCTTGCATCTCTCAGGTCTTCCGGAAATTCACAAGCAGTCTTAGGGTCAATTTGTTTCTGCTTTCAGAGACTTGTTTGAGAGTTTTTAAAGACAGTTCAAAACAATAAATGAGACACCATAAAGCAGAGCAAGATGTGCCGGATAGAAAATGTAGAAGAAATATTTCAGCTTCAGCCCTCGCTTGCCATTATAAAGATTGATAAGCAGCAACGAAACGACCGCGGCGGCAACATCAGGATTAAATACATTAGCTGTAGCAAACTCAAATCCGCCGCCAACTATATGGCACGACGAAAGGAGCACTGCGCATACTGCAGCAAAGAACATCTTGGCCTTGTTGTCGTGGAATAAATAGAACGCAGCCACAAGCAGAATGCCATACACACCACCATCTAGTTTAGTGTATTCAGCTGCCAGTGCCGTCAAAACAATCAGAGCAATTTCTGCGATGTGCCTCTTCCATTTTAAAAGACTTTGTATCTTTTCCAGAACAATCAAAAAGACCAAGGAAAGCAGGAGCTCACACATAACATTTTGTTGCCGAAGGTCAAATAACTGCCCGGTTTGAACGAAATCGTATATGGGCTCCGCAATGATTGCGAAGACAAGCATATTTCGCAGGTACTTCTTTATGTCATGAGTGTGCAAAAATCCCTCAACTATCAAAAAGCAAAATAAGGGAAATGCAATTCTGCCAAGAACATGAAGCACATCCGAAGCCTCGCTTAGAATCGCCCATTGTTCGTCTGATATCTGATTGTACGATGCGTGAGTCATGATTCCATTGGTCAGGACGATCCTGCTTACATGATCGAGAACCATCGAGATGGCTGCTATTATCTTTAATGTGCTGCCGCTAATTCCGTATCTATCTGTTTTCATTTCGTTTTCCTTCCTTTGGGCGGGCCGTCAGGGGTTCAGCCTGCTCCGCAGGCGGCCGCTGCGGCGCTCCGCGCCCTTTCGGGTTCGAACCCGTGGCGCGGCAACAAAAAAGCGGCCGGCATCCGCCAGTCGCTTTTCTATTCTATGGTGGGCCGTCAGGGGTTCGAACCCTGGACCTTGGGATTAAAAGTCCCCTGCTCTGCCAGCTGAGCTAACGGCCCGCGGGTGGCATTGTACCACGGTCTGGGACTATTCCCAACTCCATTGGCCGTTCTGGAAAATCACAACTTCACGTCCATCGGGCGTAATGCCCACAATATCGATATCGTCCGTGCCAATCATAAAGTCAACGTGCGTGCTCGAAACATTAACGCCATGCTCCAAGAGCTCCTCTTTGGACATATCATATCCGCCCTCGATGCACTCGGGGAAGCCGACCCCCAGCGCTAGATGGCAACTGGCGTTCTCATCATAAAGCGTGTCGTAAAACAGGATGCCACTTTCGCGAATCGGTGTGTTCTTTGAAATGAGCGCGACCTCTCCCAGGTGAGCAGCGCCCTCGTCAGTATCGATGATGCTTGCGAGCGTCGCCTTGCCCACACGGGCGTCGTAATCCACCACATGACCGTTTTCGAACTTGATCCAAAAATCGTCGACCTTGTTGCCGTGGTGGATAAGCGGCATTGCGGAATATACGATTCCGTCAGCACGCATGCGATCGGGCGAGGTGAAAACCTCCTCGGTGGGGATGTTGGGGAAGAAGGGATGACCGTCGGGAGTCTTACCCTTACCGCCGGCCCACTCATGCCCCTTCGTCATACCGATTACCAGGTCGGTTCCATTCGAAGCGGTATAGCGCAGGCAGTCAAAACGATTTTCGTTCAGAAAACGCAGGTTCTTTTCAAACGCTGCATCGTGAAGCTCCCAGTCGCTCTCCGGATCTTGGCCGTCAGCACGGGCGGTATGCAGAATCGCATTCCACAGCTTGTAGACTGCGACCTCATCCGGGTCATCCGAGAACACCTCGCGCGCCCAGGCAACAACCGGCGCACCGGCAATGCACCACGGGTTGATGTTGTAATCCAGTCCGCGGCGGAAAGTCTTGCACTGCGTGTTCCTTGCCTTGGATGCCGCGGCAGGCTTAGCGGGGTCAATACCCTTCAGAGCAGCGGGATCGGCACCCTCGATAAAGATAAAGCAGGCACCGTCCTGGGCCAGGGAATCCAGCTGCATGCGCTTCCACTCGGGCGTCTGCTCAAAATAGCTTTTATCGACATGCTCGTACGCAAGCCTTGTCACGGCATCATCGGCCCAAATGACCGTCACGTGACCGGCGCCGGCGGCATAAGCCTCCGCGACCACCACGCGGGCAAAGGGTGCGCACTCGACTGGAGACTGAACGACAACCTCCTGGCCGGGCTTGACGTTTACGCCCTTGCGGACAACCAAGCGCGCATAGTTTTTAATCTTGGGCTCCAGGGCCTTCATGCCCTCCAGAGCTTCTTCAACCGTCAGGGCAGCTCGAATCATGTGCCACTCCATCTATCTATATATAGAACAGTAAAAAGGCGCGCCGCAAAAACGACGCGCCTTATATCTTAGCGATAAGTATGTATGCAAACGCTACTTCTTCTTGGAGTCCTTTTTGTCCTCCTCGGCAGCTGCGCGCTCGATAAGAGCGTTGAGCTTGTTCTCAGACATGCCCTCGGCCTGCGTGCGGTACATGTTGCGCAGGGGACGAATACGAGCGAAGTCGTAGATAAAGTCACCCAGGATGATGACATAGGACAAAACGATGCCGACCATCTGAACAGGACTGGACACCGTGCCGCCGGGAATGAAGTAGAGCGAAGCCCAAATTGCTACGACGAGCACCATGCCGATAGCGAGCACAGCCCACCAAATACGGCGGCGCTTGGTGTAGTCCTCATCCTGCTTGAGAAGGATATTCGACACCGTGTAGATGCGATCCTCGCGGGCGCGCTGCTTGGCCTTGCGGGCGCGTTTTTCCTCCTTGGAAAGGCCTTCCAGGTTTTCGCCCTTCTCGAGCTCTTTGCGGCGTGCCTTGGATGATGCCGGCACGACGTGAACAGAGCTCGCTGCCTGACGGGCGGGCTTAGCGGATGCGGCGGACTTGCGCGCAACCCCGGTAACCTCGCGGGATTGCGTGCGCTTGTTCGTGGCGCTACGGGTACTCACTTACGCGTTCTCCTTCATGCTTGTGAACTGGGAGCCCGTGATGATTTGGAAGGCCTCGCGATAGCGCTCGGACGTGCCATCGATGACCTCGGCGGGCAGGTGCGGAGTCTCCCCCGTCATATCCCAGTTGGCCTTGAGCCAATTGCGGACGAATTGCTTGTCGTAGCTAGGCTGGATCTTGCCCTCCTCGTAGCTGACAGCAGGCCAGAAACGGCTAGAGTCGGGCGTGAGGCACTCGTCGATCAGCGTGACCTTGCCATCAATAACACCAAACTCGAACTTGGTGTCGGCAATGATGATGCCACGGGTCGCGGCGTACTCGGCAGCGGCCTTGTAGATCTTGAGGGACAGGTCGCGAATCTGCGTGGCGATGTCCTCGCCAACGATTTCGCAGCAACGCTCAAACGAGATATTCTCGTCGTGATCACCGATCTCGGCCTTCGTGGACGGGGTGAACAGCGGCTCGGGGAGCTTGGAGGCCTCGGTTAGGCCCTCAGGCAGCTGGATGCCGCAGACGGTTCCGTTCTCGTCGTAGGTCTTCTTGCCCGAACCGGTCAGATAGCCGCGGACGATGCACTCGATGGGAATCGTCTGGGCCTTCTTAACCAGCATGGCGCGGCCTGCGAGATAGTCACGATACTCGGCAAACTCCTCAGGGAAATCCGCCGGATCGATGGAGACGAGGTGGTTGGGGACGATATCGGCAAACTTGTCGAACCAGAACGCCGAGATGCGGTTGAGCACCTCTCCCTTAAAAGGAATCTCGTCGGGAAGAATAAAGTCGAACGCAGAAATGCGATCGGTGGCGACCATCAACAGGTTTTCGCCGGCATCGTAGATATCACGAACCTTGCCACGGGAATCCGGACGACGCTCCATCGTTGTCACGTGAGTCACTCCTTACCTAAATACGACAGAAATGCGGGTTCTTTCCCGCATGTTTTCGCGAACTCGGAGCGGCAGGGACGCGGCCCCTCCTTCACCGAATAGCGAAAAGCTAGTGCTCCATTGTAGTAGATGCCGCGTCCACCGTGTGCTCGCGGGGCAGATGAATCGTAAAAGTCGTACCCTTTCCAAGCTCCGACTCCACGGATATGTAGCCATGGTGACGCTCGACGATCTGCTTGGTCACGGCGAGGCCAACGCCCAGGCCGCCGGCTTCGCGGGCGCGGCTGGCATCGGCGCGCCAAAATCGTCCGAAGATACGCGACAGATCGTCCTTGGCAATACCGATACCGGTATCCGAAACGGCAATACTGACATGTTTGCGGTCACTGAGCACCGACACTACGACCCAGCCGCCCTCGGGGGTGTAGCGCATGGCGTTGCTCATGAGGTTGATGACGCACTGCGTGATCATGTCGGGATCGGCCTCGACGACATCGTCGTGACCTTGGGTCTCGTCAGCAAAGCGCAAGCGCAGATCGCGGTCAACAAACAGGCGCTCCTGAGCGTTGACGATAGATCGCACAAAGGGAACCATGTCCACCGGCTCAAGGTTGAGCGGCGCCGTGCTGTTTTCCATGCGCGATAGGTCGAGCATCTGCTGCACCAGACGTGCCAGGCGGCGCGTCTCGGAAGCAACGGTTTCCAAATGCTCATCGTCGGTGGGATACACGCCGTCCTGCATGGCCTCGACCGTTGCAAGCATTGCCATGAGCGGCGTGCGCAGCTCATGAGCCACATCGGAAGTCAGGCGCTTTTCGTGCTTCATATCTTTCTCGAGCGAGGTGGCCATCTCGTCAAAGGTCTCACCCAGCTGATCGATCTCGTCGTCGCCGCGCAGGCCCGTACGAGCAGACAGATCGCCGTCGCGAATTTGCTTGGCCGTGCTCGTAATACGATGAATCGGCTTGGTGAGCATGCGCGACACGAGCGATCCGATAACGACCGAGATGCAGACTGCAACAACCGCGGCGAGGGCCATGGCGTTAAAGGTCTTCTCCCTAAACGCTGAGTCTGCCTTGGTGAGCAGAGCATCGGAGCCGATGGCCCATAGCTTTACCTGCCCGACATGCTCGCCAGAAGACGTTATGATTTCGACGTTGGCAACGCTGCCGGAGTCGGTGGGCGCCGACGAGACCGGACTGTGCGATGCCTTTTTACCACTCGAGCTGCTCGACGGCGATCCGCTCTCGCGCACATCGGCGGTCGCACTTGCCGAAGGCCATGAGTCGTCATAGACGACAACGCCCTTCTTGTTGACGACCTGCATACCCAGGTCGTCGGACACCAAGCTCGATGTCGCGACCGTGCGCAGCTCGCCCGCAGTCCAATTGCCGTTTTCCTCATACGACGTCGCAAGCTTTTCGGCGGCAGAATTGGCGATCTCGACGATATTGGAGCGCGTGTAATCCGAAAAGACGGTACCCCACACAACGGAGACAACGCCCACCAGCACCAATACCGTCATAAGCGACGTCAGGGCAAAAGCCAATGCCATGCGCGAGGGATAGCTCATCGCTGGCCGTGAATCGGAACGAGGCGTGTTCCAACTTGCCTTGGAACCCGCCTCGTTCTCCTGCTTGTGCTTTTGTCCGATTTCAAAGCGCGCAGGTGTCATATGTGATTTCCCTATTTCTCGTCCGACTTATCGGTCTTGGCAGGGGCCTCAAAGCGATAGCCGACACCGTGAACGGTGTAGAGCCACTTAGGCTTCTTGGGGTCGTCGCCCAGCTTGGCGCGAAGGTTCTTCACGTGGCTGTCGATGGTGCGCTCGTAACCCTCAAAGTCGTAGCCGAGCACCTTCTCGACCAGCTCCATACGGTTATAGACACGACCGGGATGACGAGCAAGCGTGGTGAGCAACTTAAACTCGGAAGCAGTCAGGTCTACTTCCTTGTCCTCGACCAAAATCTTGTGGCCTGAGATATCGATGACCAGATCGCCAAAGTCGAGCACCTCAACGGCAGGCTCGTCTGCCTGGTGAGCACGGCGGAACAGGGCACGGACGCGGGCGACGAGCTCGCGCGGCGAGAACGGCTTGATCAGGTAGTCGTCGGCACCAAGCTCGAGGCCGATGATGCGATCCTCAATCTCGCCCTTGGCGGTAAGCATGATAATGGGCACATCCGAGGTATCGCGGATAGTGCGGCAAACGCGCTCGCCGGGAATCTTGGGGAGCATAAGATCGAGTACAACCAGGTCGAACTGGTGCTTCTCGAACTCCTCGATCGCAGACTGGCCGTCGCCGACGCCAACAACCCAGTAGCCCTCGCGCTCGAGATAGGCAGCGACAGCGTCACGGATTGCCTTCTCGTCCTCGACCAGCAGAATCTTTTTTGCATCTGAAGCCATAACACGGCCCCCCTGTCTCAATTAACTAAGAACAAGCCCATTTTAACGCACCTATGCCCACCGAGCACCGCTACAGTGCGGCGGCTCGGCGGGCGGCACTCACAATTACAACGCGCTTATTCCCCCGTTGACGCCTTTTTAACCCCTCGGCGCTAAAGAGAGAACAGGCGGGCAGTGACCGTCTCGGGAATTCCTTGGCTATTACGCACCGTGGCATAGGTTAAAAACGTATTCGATTTACCCGCCGTAGCTGGATAATCGCCATATTCGAGAGCGCGGTCGGGCGACAGCAGCGAACCATAGGTTTTGGCGGAGGTATCGATCAGAAAATGCGAGGCCTGAACCTTAACCAGATATTTGCCCTTTCTGCCGGCAGCACACGCAAGCGGCTCGCGCGACAGGAATAGGAACGTCCCGTTCTCGTTAGCGATATAGGTGCCCATGTTGCCTAGACTTCCCACGCCGTTATAGGTGGCCTCGATGGAGAACACAAACGTGTCACCCATATATACGGCCTCGAAGGGAGACACCGATGAGGGAAGGACCAGCTGAGCCCTCTTGGTATTGTTGCCGTCCGTCAGGTCAATCGCCGTCATGCCGTAGTAGACGCCCTCGTCATTGCGCACACGCGGGGATATGGTCAAGATACCGTCACTCACGCGCGGGGCGGATGCAAAGCGACCCGTTGACTTCCAAATGGCCTCGGCCTTTGCCTCATCGAGCGAGCGACGGTAGCAATACGAGTCGTGACTCGTCTTATTGCCGCCTGCAGCAGGCATCTTGTACCAAATGACGGACGATCCGAACGCCGTAAACAGTGGCGGATCGTAGTCCTTGCCGCCTCGGTCGAGCTCGACTACATCGCCGACAAGCGACGCACCTGCCGTATTTTGCGCATAGAGCTTCCACGATGCGTTCGCAAAGTTCATTTCGACCCAAGTAAACACGCCATCGCCGGCGCGAACATCGTAAAACGAATACCCTGTACCTTCGACGGGATCCTCAATGAGCGTTGTGAGCGAACCGTCGCCCAAGTTGAGCACACCGAGCGTGTTGGCATGCAGTGCCGATGCCGGAGCCATCATGGCTGCGGCGTAATCGCCATCGCAATAGTACAGCAGCGTACCCAGTGGCAATGTCCATGAAGCCGCAGGCTCGAGGTCGATGTCAACAGCCTCATACTCATCCGTAATCGAAACGATTTTTGAGTCATCCTTGATAACCTGCGGCTCGCCGGCGGCATCGTCGCTGGTGCCCGTTTTTTTCGAGCATCCGGCAAGCACCGTGGCAGCGCCCGCGGCAGCACCGCCGAGTACAAAGCCACGGCGCGATATTCCGTTCTTGATGTGGTCGACGATACCCATTAGGCGATCTCGGCGCGAGCGGCCTCGATAGCGCACGTAAGCTGGTCGGCGCAAGAGGTCTTTTTCATACCGCAGGTATTACCGGCGAGAACCTCGATTACGCGATCGACAGGAGCACCCTCGACCAGCTTGGAGATTGCCTTGAGATTGCCATCGCAGCCGCCGGTAAACTCAACGCCCATCACCTTGTTGCCGTCATCGGAAAGGTCAAGGTGGATATTGCGAGCACACACGCCCTGAGGCTTGTAATCAAACGAAATCATGCGATCCCCTCTCAGAATGTTATTCGAGACGACTATTATCCCCGTCTTTCCCTAAATGCAACGAGGCGCTTTGCCGGCAACACACATTACCAGCAAAGCGCCCTAAAAAGCTAACGTTATGCCCGAACCTACTCGAAGCTCAGCTGCTCCAGGCGATCGAAGACCGTGTCGATGCGGGTGAGGAAGTCCCACGGATCAAAGATCTCGTCGAGCTTCTCCTGGCTGACGGTGCAGCGCGGATCGGCCTCGAGACGCTCCTTAAAGGTGGGGCCGGAGACGCAATCCTGCACCTCGTGCCAAGTGGCCATAGCATTTTCCTGCACGATGGCATAAGCATCCTCGCGGGTGATGCCCGTATCGACGAGGGCCAGCAGGACCTTGGAGGAGAAGATGAGGCCACGGGTCTTGTTGAGGTTGGCCATCATGCGAGCAGGATACAGCTGCAGACCGTCGATAACGCGGATGAGGCACTGGAACATGTGGTCCAGCGCGATGAAACTATCGGCCTGGGCGACACGCTCGGCAGAGGAGTGCGAAATATCGCGCTCGTGCCACAGGGCGACGTTGTCGAAGGCGACCTGGGCGTTGGACTTCACGACGCGCGACAGGCCGCAGACCTTCTCCATGGTGATCGGGTTGCGCTTGTGCGGCATGGCGGAGCTGCCCTTTTGACCCTTGCGGAACGGCTCCTCGGCCTCGAGCGTATCGGTCTTCTGCAGATTGCGAACCTCGGTAGCGATACGCTCGCAGGTGGCCGCCGTGGTGGCGAGGACGCCGGCGAGGTAGGCGTGATGGTCGCGGC
>CAJKZP010000086.1:0-9133 GCA_905204415.1 uncultured Collinsella sp.
AGCCCTTGCCAAAGACGTGCTCGGCCTTGCAGTCATTGAGCTCGTGGTCGCCCGGGACAATGGCCACAACCGGCTTGCCCTCGGCGTCGATGAGAGCCAGGGACTTGCGCGTGCCGTTTTCGGGGAACCCAAAGAATTTGGCAACGGCCTCAATGGTGCCCATGCCCGGAGTCTCGACCTTGGTAAGCGTACCGTCGCCGGGGCCCTCGGTCACGACAACCTTAGTGCTTGCAGCCTCGTCATCGGCAGCAAAGCCACAATCGTCGCAGTAGACGAGCGAAGCCTCGCCGGCGTCGGCCAGCGCCATGTACTCGACGGAGGTGTCGCCGCCGATCTCGCCGGAGTCGGCGACGACGGGCAGAGCCTTGATGTAGCAGCGCTCGCAGATGTTGGCGTAGGCCTGCTTCATCTTGTCGTACTCCTCCTGCAGGCTCTCCTGCGTGGCGGAGAAGCTGTAGGCGTCCTTCATGATGAACTCACGACCGCGCATCAGACCAAAGCGGGGACGGAACTCATCGCGGAACTTATCCTGGATGTGATAGAGATTCACCGGCAGCTGTTTGTAGGAACGCAGCTCATTGCGCACCAGGGCAGTCACGGTCTCCTCGTGCGTGGGACCGAGCACGAACTCGCGTCCGTGGCGGTCATCAAAGCGCACGAGCTCCTTGCCATAAGCATCGATACGGCCGGACTCACGCCACAGCTCGGCATCGACCATGATGGGCATCATGAGCTCCTGGGCGCCGGCAGCATCCATCTCGTCGCGCACGATGTTCTCGATCTTACGAATCGAGCGCCACGCGAGCGGCAGATAGGAATAGAGACCGGCGGCCTCCTTGCGGATCATGCCGGCACGAAGCAGCAATCGATGGCTCGCAAGCTCGGCGTCGGCCGGGTCCTCTTTGAGCGTCGGAGCATACAGCTTAGACATATACATTGCT
This sequence comes from uncultured Collinsella sp., assembly GCA_905204415.1. Lineage (GTDB taxonomy): Bacteria > Actinomycetota > Coriobacteriia > Coriobacteriales > Coriobacteriaceae > Collinsella. Next base: position 942 of record CAJKZP010000086.1, read on the forward strand.
CGAGTCATTTATTTCTCCTCAATAAGCTTGTCGACCTCGGCCATAAGCGCGTCGACAATTTGGTCCTCAGCTACTTTACCAATGATCTGGCCGTGCGAAAAGAGCAGGCCCTGACCTCGTCCGCAGGCAACGCCCAAGTCGGCGTCAGAGGCCTCGCCGGGGCCATTGACCGCACATCCCATCACGGCAATCGAAAGCGGCGCAGAGTAGTTCTTAAGCCGCTCGGTGACCTCCTCGGCGATAGGAATGAGGTTGACCTGGCAGCGAGCGCATGTGGGGCACGAGACGATCTCGGGACCGCGGCGGCGAAGGCCGAGCGACTGCAAGATACCCCAGGCGACCGGCGGCTCCTCGACCGGATCGGCCGTAAGCGAGACGCGCATGGTATCGCCAATGCCCTCGGAAAGCAGAATACCCAAGCCCACAGAGCTCTTAATGGTGCCTTGGAGCTTGGTTCCGGCCTCAGTCACGCCCAAGTGAAGTGGAACATGGGAGATTTCGCTCGAAAGGGCACGATAGGTGTCGAGCGTCGTTGACACGCTATGCGCCTTGGCGGAAAGCACGATATTGGTAAAGCCGCGATCCTCAAAATGTTTGACGAAGCGCTCGCTCGACATCACGAGCTTTTCGGGTTGCGTAAGGTCGTCGCGCTCGGCGATATCCTGCTCAAGCGAACCGGCATTGACGCCGATACGAATCGCACAGCCCGCGGCACCTGCAGCATCGATCACCGCGTCAACCTTAGCCCAATCGCCGATATTGCCGGGATTGATGCGAAGCTTGGCGGCACCGGCCTCCACAGCGCCAATGGCCAGCTTGTAATTAAAGTGGATATCCGCAACGATCGGCACCGGAGACTCGGCACAAATCGTGCGGAAACCCTCAAGCGCGGCCTCGGTGGGTACGCTCACGCGCACGATATCGCAGCCAGCCTGCGCCAACGCGCGCACTTGCGCAAGCGTTGCCTGGGCATCGGCGGTATCGGTGCAGGTCATGGACTGAACCACCACCGGCGCGCCGCCACCGATCTGCACGCCGCCCACATGCACGGGGCGCGTCAGCTCGCGCGGCAAAGGATGGGATAAAGACAATCCAAACACTCCCCTACAGAATAAATCGAAGGATGTCGGAACGAAGCATATAGACAAACAGCAGCGCAAAGAGTGCGATGCCCACATAGCTCACAATCGTCTGGACCTTGAGCGGAAGCTCGCGGCCCGCGATTTTTTGAATGATCTCGATAACCAGCTTACCGCCATCGAGCGGTGGGATGGGCAGCAGGTTCATAAAGCCAAGCGAGAACGAAATGAGGGCGGCAAACGTCAAGAACGTCGCGGGACCGGCTGCCGCCGCCTGAGAAGACATGACGCTGATGCCCACAATCGAGGAGGACTGATCGAGTATCTCCATCGTATGCTGCGGCTGCAGCAGGCGCATCACGCCCTCAGCTGTCTGCTGAACATAGGAGAACGACAAGCGCGCCGACGTAATGGGGTCCAAATGGACCACTTGCGTGGAGGCATAAACGCCCAAACGCTCGCCCTCCTTGAGCGCGACCGAGGTCGAAAGTTTCTTACCGTCGCGCTGGTACTCAATGGCGATATCGTCCTGACCGGCAGCCTTGCCGATGGCATCATACACATCCATCCAGGAAGAGCACGACACGCCATCGACACTAAAAATTGCGTCGCCGGCCTCGATGCCCGCCTTGGCGGCTATAGAGCCTTCTTCAACCTGACCGATCACATTGCTATCGACCGGCACCGATACGCCGGCGATAGAGTAGATACTCATAAGCAGCAAAAAGCCCGTCAGAATATTGACGAGAATGCCCGCGAGCAGCATAAAGGCACGCTTGAGAAAACCCTGACCCAGATAGGTATGCGAACGCTCCTGCTCGAGAAACTCCGACGCGGCGACCGGCAGCTCCCACACATCGCCCTCGGCAGTCGCATGCTCTCGATCGAACTTGCGACCGTCAAAGGTGGTATATCCTGCAGCGTCGCGCGGCAGCGTCTGGTACCTAACCGGATAGTAGTTGGGTGAAGGCTTCTCCCCTTCCTCGTACCAAGGCGCAATGGAACCCCAGCCCAAAAGCAAGGCACAAGCCTCGAGAACATCCTCCTCGGGCAGCTCCAGCTCGACGGAAAGATCTGCAACAGAAACGCGACCATGACGATAGATCGCCGCAAGCACACGGTCCGCGCACGAGGCATCGGTCGGGTCCATACCGCAGATAGCGGCATAACCACCCAGCAGCAGCGGCGTCACGCCAAACTTGGTACCGATGCGACGAGACGTATGGTGAATGTCAAAGCGGCACGGCAGGCCCAAGAAAAACTCGGTGACACGCACGCCGCACGCACGAGCCGCCAAAAAGTGGCCGCCCTCATGCAGAAACACGAGGACGGATAGCATCAAAAGGCCCCAAAAAACCGAGGAAAGAACACTCAGAACAGTATCCATAAAACGAAAAGCAATCCTTACGATGAGGAACGGGTTGCAGCAAGCACCTCGGCAGCCTTGGCGCGAGCCCACGTATCGATATCGCGAAGCTGCTCAAACGATGCGACCGCCTGCGTATCGTGTGCATCCATGCACGACTCCACGATGCGGTCGATATCGGTAAAGGTGCAGGCATCGTGCAGGAAGGCATCGACGGCAGCTTCGTTGGCGGCATTCAACACGCATGGCATGGTGCCGCCCGTCTTGCCGGCGCGCTCGGCCAGCGCCAGGCAGCGGAACGTGTCCATATCGGCCGCGTCGAAGGTAAGCTGCCCCAACTCACGAAAATCGATTCGCGGCGCCGGAGTATCCCAGCGCTCGGGATACGAAAAGGCAAACTGGATGGGAATGCGCATGTCGGACGCACCGAGATGCGCCATCACGGAGCCGTCGGCAAACTCGACCATCGAATGAATCTTTGACTGACGCTGAACGACCACGTTGATAAAGTCGAGGTCGCAACCGAACAGATGCATCGCCTCGATACGCTCCAGGCCCTTGTTCATAAGAGTCGCGGAGTCGATGGTGATCTTAGCGCCCATGGCCCACGTGGGATGTGCCAGCGCATCGGCGCGTGTCACGCGATTGAGCTCGTCGCGCGTACGACCAAAGAACGGACCACCCGAGCAAGTGAGCCAAATACAGTGAGCCTCGCGCGGATTCTCCCCCAGATAGCACTGGTAGATGGCAGAGTGCTCGGAGTCGACCGGGATAAGCTGGCCCGGCTGCGCCAACGGCATCAGCAAGTCACCGCCAACGACGAGCGACTCCTTATTGGCGAGGGCAAGGCGCTTGTTCGAGGTCAGCGCCGCATGGCTCGCTTCAAGCCCGGCAGCGCCCACAATGGCAACAAGCACACAGTCGACGTCATCGCGACGTGCGAGCTCACAAACTGCCTGCGCACCAACACCGAGCTCGGTGCCCTCGGGCAGCTCCTGCAGCACAGCGTCCGCACCATGGGAAACATCGGCCACGGCAACAGCCGGAACCGAAAACTCGCGGGCAAACGCAACGAGCTCCGAAGTGCTGGAGTTAACGGACAGCGCCGTAACCTGCAATCGATCGGCATGCTGACGGCATACATCGAGTGCCTGCGTTCCAATAGAGCCCGTACAGCCCAGGATGGCAACGCGAAGGCGTCCATCGGGGCCATACGTCGTCTGAAAGGCCATTACAGCACGCCTCCGATCATCAAAAGCAGCTGCGCGGTAATACAGCCAAAGATAAGCGAGTCGCTACGGTCGAGCATGCCGCCATGGCCCGGAATCAGATTGCCGGAATCCTTAACGCCCACGCCACGCTTGATGCGCGACTCGATGAGGTCACCGATAACGCCCAGGATGGACACAACAACGCCGCATAGCAGCGCATAGGGCAAGCTCAGCTTATAGAAATGGGTCGCCCACAAAATAAGCCAGATGAGAACCGAGCCCAAGATGCCGCCGACAAAGCCCTCCCAGCTCTTTTTGGGAGAAATCTTGGGGACCATCTTGTGCTTGCCGATACGGCTACCCACGATATAGGCGAACGAATCGGAGACCCAGAGAGACGCGCAAACACCCACCGAAAGCAGGGCGCCGGCAAAACCGGGCACGGCATCGCGCAGCAGCACGATGGCCGACAGCATAAAACCGGTGTAGATGGGGCCCATGAGCGTCACGGCTACATCGGATATACGGGTACGCGACGACCAGACGTACCAAATACCCACCGCAAGCATCAGTGCAAAAAGCAGGGCATTCAACAGCAGCGAGTCGCCCAGCGCCGAGAGCGGAAAGAGCACGGCGGCAGCGATACCCAGGCGCTCGTTGGCCACTTTGCCATCGAGCTTCGTCATGCGGAAAAACTCATAGCAGCACAGGCCGCTCATGACGGAGACAAAAATGGCAGTGGGAACGATACCCAAAACCAAGCAGAGAATAAATACGACGGCGTAGACGATACCTGCGGCGGCGCGGGTAATAAAGCCGGCCAACCACGAAGTCGCAGCCGCGCCGCTCTTGGCGGAAGGCGCCTTGGGGGTTGACGCCTTGGGAGCAGATGCCTTGGGACGATCGGACACGATTAAGCCTCCTCGGTCTTGCTCAGTCCACCAAACCTACGGTCGCGGCCCTGGTAGGCCAAAATGGCGTCGACAAGACCCCAACGATCAAAGTCGGGCCAATAGGTATTGGTGACATAAAACTCAGAATAGGCAACCTGCCACAGCAGATAGTTCGAAAGGCGAAGCTCGCCGGAGGTGCGAATCACAAGCTCCGGATCGGGCAGTCCGGCGGTGTACAGATGCGAAGCAACCATATCATCGTCGATAGCGGCGGGATCGATCTTTCCGGCAGCGGCATCGAGCGCAATCTGGCGGACAGCACGGGTGATCTCGGCACGGGCGCCGTAGTTGACGGCAAGCGCCAGCGTCATGCCGGTGTGGTCGGCACACTCGGCAAGACCTCGCTCAAAGACATCGCGGGTCTTCTTAGGCAGTGCGGAAATATCGCCCAAAAAGACAACGCGAACGTTTTCGCGCTTAAGCAGCGGCAACTCATCGATAAACGTCTTGGCAAACAAATGCATCAAAACGTTGACCTCGTGCTGCGGACGGTTCCAGTTTTCGGTGGAAAACGCATAGGCCGAAAGGACGTCGACGCCCAAGCGCACGCATGCGGTAATAATCTCGCGCAGGGAGACGATACCGGCCTTGTGGCCCTCGGTGCGGGCAAGACCGCGCGCCGTGGCCCAGCGACCGTTACCGTCCATGATGCACGAGATATGATGCGGAATCTTATTGAGGTCAAGGTCGGAAAAACCGACGCCCGCAGGGGCGTCGGCAAAGTACTCGACCAGTTTGTTCTCGTCGTATTGCACCTTAGATCTCCATGACCTCGGCTTCTTTTTCCTTCAGAAGCTCCTCGACCTTGGCAACATACTCATCGGTATGCTTCTGGACCTTGGCCTGCTCGCGACGGACATCATCCTCGGTGAGCTCTTCGTCGCGCTCGAGCTTGTTGTTAAAGTCACGACGGATGTTACGAATTGAGACCTTGGCCTGCTCGGCATACTCGCGGCACTCCTTGACGAGCTCGCGACGACGCTCCTCGGTGGGAGCCGGGAACGGCAGACGCACGACGGTACCGTCAGAGTTGGGAGTAATGCCCAGATCGGAAGCGCTGATGGCCTTCACGATTGCGTTGACGAGCGCCTTGTCCCAGGGCTCGATGAGCAGCATGTGAGCCTCGGGGGTCTTAACGGCGGCAACCTGGGTAACCGGCGTGGGAACACCGTAGTAATCGACCGAAATGTCGGACAGAATGTTAGCGTTGGCGCGACCCGTGCGAACCTTGGAGAAGTTGTGCTTGAGGGACTCAAGCGACTTTTCCATGTGGGCGGTGATGTTCTCTGCCATGCTTAATCCTCCTGATAGACGAGCGTGCCGACGGGCTCACCCGAAAGCGCGCGCTTGACGGTGTCCTCGCCATCGATGTTGAGGACCAAAATCGGCATACGGTTATCCTGGCACAGTGCCGTAGCCGTGGAATCCATAACCTGCAGGCCGCGGACGAGAACCTCGTGATAGGTAATCTTGTCAAAACGGACGGCATCGGCGCACTTGACGGGATCCTTGTCGTAGATGCCGTCAACCTTGGTGGCCTTAATCAGGACCTCAGCACCGATCTCGCAGGCACGAAGAGCCGCGGCGGTGTCGGTCGTAAAGTACGGATTGCCCGAACCTGCGGCAAAAATAACGACGCTGCCCTTGGAAAGGTGGTTGATGGCGCGACGGCGAATATAGGGCTCGCAGATCTCGTTCATCTGAATAGCGCTCATCACACGGCAGGGAACATCGTTGTGCTCAAAGGCATCCTGCAGGGCAAGCGCGTTCATAACGGTTGCCAGCATGCCCATGTAGTCGGCCTGAGCACGTTCCATGCCACCGGCAGCGCCAGCCATGCCGCGGAAAATATTGCCGCCGCCGACAACAACGCCGACCTCATGGCCAACGGCAAGCAGCTCCTTGACCTGCTTGGCAAGATGGTCGGTAACCTTGGGGTCGATGCCATATTGGCCGTCGCCCATCAGTGCTTCGCCGGAAAGCTTCAGAAGCACGCGTTTATATCGGATGTCGGACAAAGCGATCCTCCTTTAATTAGACTCTCAATATGATAGCAAAGGCTCTGATAAGAGCCATGAAAAAGCAGGCTGTGAGTAAAACCCACAGCCTGCTCATTACCAGCTACAAGAGCTTATTTACTCGCCACGGACCAGACGGTCGAACGCAACGACGGTAATGGTGTCACCGAGCTCCTTGGAGACCTGCTCAGCGTACTTCTTGATGGTGAGGGAGCTGTCCTTGATGAACTCCTGCTCGGTGAGCACGGACTGCTTGTAGAACTTCTCCAGACGGCCAACAGCCATCTTCTCCTGGATAGCCTCGGGCTTGCCGGACTCGGCAGCCTGAGCCATGTAGATCTGCTTCTCGTGCTCGACGGTCTCGGCCGGAACCTGATCGCGGGTAGCGCAAATCGGGGCGACGGCGGCAACCTGAAGGGCGACGTCGTGAGCAAAGGTCTTGAAGGACTCTGCCTGAGCGGTCTCGGCCTTCTCGAAAGCGAACTCGACGAGGACGCCGATCTTACCACCCATGTGGATGTAAGAAGCGAGAGCGCCGTTCTCGGCCTTGCGGGCGGCGAAACGAGAGATCTTCATGTTCTCGCCCATGATGTGAATCATCTCGGTGAGCTCGGAGGAAACGGTCTCCTCGCCCATCGGCTTCTCGAGCAGAGCGTCGACGTCAGCCGGCTCGGTGGTGGCGACAACCTCGGCGACCTTGGAAGCAAAGCCGGTGAACTTGGCGTTGGAGCCAACGAAGTCGGTCTCGCAGGAGAGCTCGAGCAGAGCGCCGGTCTTGCCATCCTCGGAGACGAACGCGGCGACAGCGCCCTCGTTGGTCTCACGGCCAGCCTTCTTGGCAGCCTTGGCGAGGCCGTTCTTTCGCAGAACGTCGACGGCGGCGTCCATGTCGCCGTCAGCCTCGACAAGAGCCTTCTTGCACTCCATCATCGGGGAGTCGGTCATCTCGCGGAGCTGCTTGACCATAGCGGCAGTAATCTGGGCCATTGTGGTTCCTTTCAAAGAGATGAAAAAGACTTAAATAGGACTGATTTACTCGGCCTTGGGCTCGGCGGCCATCTCGGCCTCGGAGACCTGCTCCTTGCCGGAGCCAGCGAGGCAGGCGTCGGCCATGAGCTCGCACATAAGGGTGACAGCGGAGATGGCGTCATCGTTGCAGGGGATGCCGTACTCGACCTCGTCGGGATCGGAGTTGGTGTCGATCAGAGCGACGACGGGGATGTTCAGGCGCTGGGCCTCCTTGATGGCGTTCTCCTCGCGCTTGGTGTCGATGACGAAGAGAGCCTGGGGCAGACCCTTCATGTCGCGGGCGCCACCGAGGTTGGTCTGGAGCTTAGCGAGCTCCTTGCCGAGCACTGCCTGCTCCTTCTTGGGCAGCACGGCCATGCGGCCGTCGGCCTCCATGGCCTCCAGCTCCTCCATGCGGTTCACGCGGGAGCGGATGGTCACGAAGTTGGTCAGCATGCCGCCCAGCCAGCGCGCATTGACATAGAACTGGCCGCAACGCTCCGCCTCTTCCTTGATCGCGTCCTGCGCCTGCTTCTTGGTGCCGACAAACAGGATAG
>CAJKZP010000087.1:0-9095 GCA_905204415.1 uncultured Collinsella sp.
CCGGCAGGCGTCGACTCCACCTGCACGCGCGGCTGCTGCTGGGTCTCGCCAGCGTTGCCTGCATCCTGGGGACGCTGGGAATCGTACTCGCTCATAGCTGCGATCCTTTCGTCAAATAACCAAAGGCCCGCCAAACATGTGGCGGGCCATCATTGTTCACGTTGAGTTGTACCCCAATATGCGGGCGTACGTGTATGAGAACGCAATCTTTTAGGAAGGCTTAAGTTCTGTTGCAGGCCCGAAAGGAACCCGCACCTGCGTCAAAACCACCACAAAGGTGCCTGTCCCCTTTGTGGTGAAAAGCTAGTCCTTAAACAGATAGCCCACGCCGCGGACGGTGGTGATGTGTGCCGCGATCTGCGGACCCACCTTGGAGCGGATGCGTCGGATGTGCACGTCGACGGTGCGTGTGCCGCCGCAGTACTCAAAGCCCCACACGCGGTGCAGCAGCACCTCGCGGCTGTAGGCGCGGTTGGGGTGCGTCGCCAAAAAGCTCAACAGCGAGTACTCCATCAGCGTCAGATCGATGGGCTCATCATCGAGCGTCACCTGGTAGGTGGCCAGGTTGATCTCGAGGTTGTCGATGTTGAGCACATCGTCGGCGGTGACGGTCTCTTCCTCGCCCATCAGGCGCTGCGCACGAGCCTTGAGCTCGTTGGGCGTCGCCGTGGGGCATACAAAGTCAGCATGCGCGTGATTCGGCAGGCGCAGGGTGCCGAGCGCCTCGTCGTCGACAATCACCAGCATGGGAACGCCGCCGCGATCGTCGAGCCACTTGGCAATCTGATCGATACGGTCGCTGCGGATGCCATCGGAATCGAGAATCAGCAGGTCAAAGTCGTGCGCTGCAGTCGGCGAATCGGGGGTGGCCAGGCTCACCTCGACACCCAGGGTGGCCGTCAGGCTGCGGGCAAACTCGTGGAAGCGCGTCGTGCGCGCCATGAACAGGGCACTCTTTTCGGACATATCGGCCTCCAAGGAAATGAGCTCAATCGTACTGGAACAAGCCAGCGTGATTAGGAGTTCGCCAGGTAGTGCTTGATCTCCCACTCGGTGATCGTGGACTCAAACTTATGCCATTCGTCGCGCTTCTTTTTGAGGAAGAAGCTGTGGATGTGCTCGCCGAGGGCATCCTTCATAAACTGCGAGTCCTCAAACACGTCGAGCGCCTCTTTGAGCGAACGCGGCAGCGGCGTGTAGCCGGCCTCGACCATCTGGCGGTCGGTGAGCTTGAGCGTCTCGGCCGTTGCCTCGGGCGGGAGCTCCAGCTTGCGCTCGATGCCGTCCAGACCAGCCGCCAGCGTGACGGCGTTGACCAGGTACGGATTGGCCATGGGATCGGGACTGCGCAGCTCGATGCGCGTGGACAGCTGCTTGCCGGGCTTGTAGACCGGGATGCGGACCATGCTCGCGCGGTTGCGCAGGCCCCACGTGGCGTACTGCGGCACGGAGTCGCCGCCTGTGGTGATGCGCTTATACGAGTTGACCGTGGGGTTGGTGATGGCGCTGATCTCGCGCGCGTGCGCCAGGATACCGGCCATGTAGTGTTTGGCGATATCGGAGAGGTGGTACTTCTCGTCGTCCTCGCCCCAAAAGACGTTGTTGCCGTCGTGGTCGAACAGCGACTGGCACAGGAACATAGCACTGCCGTCCTCGCCTGCCAACGGCTTGGGCATAAAGGAGGCGTGGCAACCGCTCTCGTAGGCCTGCTGCTTAATGATGAGTTTGGCCGTGGTGATGGCGTCGGACATGCTCAGGGCCTCGGCGTGGCGCAGGCTCATGCCGTGCTGCGAGCGGCCGGCGGCATGGAAGGTGTACTCCACGGGCACGGACATCTTCTCGAGCGTGAGGACCGTGTTGCGGCGCAGGTCGCGGGCGGCGTCACTCACCGAAAGGTCAAAGTAGCCCACGTTGTCGAGCGGCTCGGGGGTGTGCTCGTCGGGGAAGTAGTAATACTCCAGCTCGGCGCCCACGTTGAGCAGATAGCCAGCCTTCTCGGCCTTGCGGAACATGCGGCGCAGGGCATCGCGCGGGTCGCCGGCAAACGGCTTGCGATCGGGAGTGCACACGTCGCAGAACACGCGGGCGACGCCGTTGTGGCTCGGGCGCCACGGCAGAATCTGGAAGGTCGAAGCATCGGGAAACGCCAGCATGTCGGCTTCCTCGGGCGTGGCAAAGCCCTCGATGGCGGAGCCGTCAAAGCCAATACCCTCCTCAAAAGCGACCTCGAGGTCCTCGGGGCTAATGGCAAAGTTCTTGAGGCGGCCGAGAATGTCGACAAACCACAGACGCACAAAGCGGATGTCACGCTGCTCTACGGAGCGAAGTACGTAATCGATGTTCTGCTGGTTCATGTCGCTCCCCTTTCTTTCGGGCGGGTTTCGACTGGTCTATATCGCAGATACTATCGCAGAAAAATGTTTCCGCAGGGTTAAAGCGTATCAAGCGCTCAAAAAACGTGTGTGAACAGGCGGTTGCGAACGAATGGTTAGCGCGAGGTCGAGGCGCGGTGTTCGATGTGGCCGGGGATCTCGATGCGCTTGGGGGCGAGCTTTGCGGCCTCGCCCACGGTGGTGGTAACAACGTCGATGCGCTCGGAAAGGCGCTCGACTACGCGCTCGGCAATGGTGAGGGTGTCCTGCGCGGCCGTGGTCACGCCACCAAAGAGCACATGGTTCCAGGGGTAGTCGTCAAACGTCGCGATCTTGAGCCCCGCCGGCAGCGAGGGTCCCAGCTGCGCTAGCGCCTCGGCCAGACGCAGGAAAACCAAGCCGTTGACAGCAATGAGGCCGAGCTTTTTACCTGCATAGCCGCGGATGGTCTCGTCCAGGCGGCCGACGCCCGTGGCGCCCCCGTCGGCCAGGGTGACGACCTCGCCGGCAAGGCCGCGGTGCAAAAGCTCGTCGGTAAAGGCCTCGGCGCGCTTGCGACGCACGGGGCTGTCGTCGCTTGCCTCGGTGAGCAGGCACAGGCGCTCGCTGCCAGCGGCGGTCAAGGCGTCTACCAGGCCGGCGACCAGCTCACGGTTGTTAGATGTCACCAGATCGACACCGCCGTCGGCAACGTCGCGGTCGAGCAGCACAACGGGCAGACGTCCCGCTGCCGCGGCGATCGCCTCGTCATTGCCTCCGCAGGTGTTGACGACCAGGCCGTCCACGCCGGCATCGATAAGTCTGGTGAGCGACTCCGCTTCCTTAGCGGAGTCGTTACCACTAATGGCCGTCATGAGCGAGCAGCCGCGCGCAGCGGCGCTGGCGGAAAGTCCTTCGAGCATGGCGCTCGAGAACGGGTTGGCGATGTCGGCCAGGATCACGCCGATGAGGTTGGTGCGTGAGCTGCGCAGATTGCGTGCGGCGGCACGTGGGCGATAGCCGGTGCGCTCGATAACCGCTGCGATGCGAGCACGGGTTTCCTCGGTCATCTGCCCGGGGCGGTTATTGAGATAGCGCGAAACCGTGGCCGGACTCACGCCCGCCTCGGCGGCAATGTCCTTGATTCTCATCTGCGCCATGGCGCACCCCGTTTCCCAATTGTCAGCAGTCTGAGCCATTTTAGGCATTTTTTTAAAAATCTCGCTTGCAAAACGCTGTAGGTGAGTATACTACAACTCGAAACGAAACCGATTTCGTAAACCGATTTCGGCAAGCGTTGGCGCGGAGGTGCAAAGATGTACCCTACCGTCTTGGCACCTCCGCGCCAACGCCATATCAAAGGTGTACGCACGAGCAAGAAGGAGCTGCGCGACCATGGGTAAAACGGTTCTTACCTTCGGCGAGATCATGATGAGGCTCTCGCCCAAAGATCATCTGCGCATTGAGCAGGCAACCGAGTTTGACGTCCGCTACGGTGGCGCCGAGGCCAACACCGCTCTTTCCCTGGCCTACCAAGGCGACAAGGCCGCTTACGTATCCGTTGTCCCGGCCAACCGCCTAGGCGAGTGCGCGCTGCGCTCGCTGAAGGCCTACGGCGTCGACACAACGCGCGTCGTGCGTCAGGGCGACCGTCTTGGCTCCTATGTGTTTGAGGTCGGCGCCTCGCAGCGCGGCAACGGCTGCGTCTACGACCGCAAGTTCTCTGCCATCAACATGGCCAAACGCGACGTCTTTGACTGGGACGAGATCCTCAAGGGCATCGATGTCTTCTATTTCTCCGGCGTGACCCCCGCCGTCTCCGATGAGATGGCCGCCGCCTGCAAGGAGGCACTCGCCGCCTGCCGCGCCAAGGGCATCACCACCGTGTGCGACGTGAACTATCGCGGCAAGATGTGGTCGCCCGAGAAGTCGCAGGCCACCATGAAGGAACTCCTGCCGCTCGTCGACATCTGCATCGCCAACGACGAGGATGCGCCCGCCGGCCTCGGCATGACCTGCGTCTCTGGTTCCCTTGCCCATGGCATCGAGGAGCGCGACACCTACGTCGAGATGGCCCGTCAGATCTGCGCCGAGTACGGCTGCAAAAAGGTCGCCTCGGTCGTCCGCAACATCTCCTGCGTCGAGCGCTCCATCTGGATGGGCATGCTCTTTGAGGCCGAGAGCGGCGAGCACTGGTTCTCCCCTGCTCACGACGTGCACGTACTCGAGGGCGTTGCCGCCGGCGACGCTTTCAACGCCGGCCTCGTCCATGCCCTCATCAACGACTTTGACCCGCAGGACGCTGTCAACTACGCGATTGCAGCCTCGATCCTCAAGCTCACTATCAAGGGCGATTCAAACTTGGTGACCGCAGACGAGATCGCAGCCGCGGCATCCGCCGCCGACGGTGGCACCCGCGTCGCGCGCTAATCCGTCTCCATTCCGCGGGCCGCAGCTTTCCAATCCCATACCCCTGCGGCCCGCTCCCCGATTCCTCCGGTCGGGCAAAACCACCAGTCCCATTCCGGTTTTGCCTGGCATTCCCTACATGACTGGTCGAGCAGCTGGTTTTGGAATTGCTTGAACCCCAAGCAGTGCCTCCGATAACCAATCCAAAATCGGCTCCTGACCAGCATATTTGGCAATCACGCGCCCATGCGCGCCATACATCGAAAGGAACATTATGTTCGATCAGTTCTACACCACGCTTGAGTCCCTGGGCATCGTGCCGGTCGTCGTGCTCGACAAGGTCGAGGACGCCGCTCCGCTCGCCCACGCCCTTATGGCAGCTGGCATGAAGTCCGCCGAGGTCACCTTCCGCACCGCCTGCGCCGCCGAGTGCATCGCCGCTATGGCCGAGGCCGAGCCCGAGATGTGCGTTGGCGCCGGCACTGTCCTGACCGTCGAGCAGGTTGAGCAGGCCCGCGCAGCCGGTGCCAAGTTCATCGTCTCCCCGGGTTACAACGAGGACGTTGTGAAGCACTGCATCGACATCGACCTGCCTGTCCTTCCCGGCACCGTAACCCCCTCCGAGGTCACCGCAGCCGAGAACCTGGGCCTCAAGGTCACCAAGTTCTTCCCCGCGTCCCAGTATGGCGGCTTGAACACCATCAAGGCCCTCGCCGCTCCGTTTGTCGGTCACCGCTTTATGCCTACCGGCGGCGTGAGCACCGCCAACGTCGAGGAGTACCTGAGCTCCTCTGCCATCATCGCCTGCGGTGGCACCTGGATGGTCAAGCCGGCCCTGTTTGCCGATGGCGACTTCTCCAAGGTCGAGCAGATTGCCCGCGAGGCCATGGACGTCGTCAAGAAGGTCCGCGGCTAGGTTTAGCTCTCTATCGTGAAAGGGGGCGTGCCCTAGACCTCGCCCCCTTTCTTTTAAAGCGGCTCGGAAGCGCGCCGTTTCCGTCACGAACAAGAACCAAAACCGTCTTGTATGCTGATAGAACGTGACGGAAGCGACACGCCCCCGAGCCGCTTTGCCTACTCGGCTGGCAGTCGCGCTCAACTAAGACACTTCGACAAAAGCCGAACCATCAAAACAGCTGCGGCGCCGTCTGGAGAAATGGACCCTTGCTTCCGGTCTTTTCCTCCAAGCGGCGCCGCAGCTTTTTCGTGCCCCGATGTGCCCCGTCACTTGCGGTGGAATACGGACTGCCTACACCATCAGAGCCGCAAAACAATCCCTATTTCACCGCAACTAAATAAAGGGACAAATTAGATGGCCGAGTCTTTGGACAGCTCAAAATAGTCGGGATGCAAGGCGATAACCGGACCTTGCTCTTCGGGCATCAGGTGCAGGTGTGTCTCTGCCAGATAGCTCGCCGCATCGGTATCGCCCCTCTTAATGGCCTCGAGAATCCGGCGATGCTGCCGACGAATCGGCTCCCAATCCAGATCCTGCGACACCATACGCAACCAGTTGTATCGCTCAAAATGCGTGTTGATGCTCTTCATCCAATCCCACAACATGTGACGACCGGCAATCTCAAAACACGTCTCATGGAACAGGTTGTCCAGGTCAAAGAAACGACGCGTTTCGCTATGGTCGAGCGACTCGGACTCGGCAAGGATCTGCTCAATCCGCTGCTTTTGCTCGGGCGAGGCGGCCGAACAGCATTTAATGAGCACGCTTCTCTCGAGTTTCTCACGCAAGAAACAGGCGTTCTCGGCGCGCTCCATGCTGATTTTTGAGACATAGGTGCCGCTTTTGGGACGCGTTTCCACCAGCTCCTGCTCACGCAGGCGCACAAAGGACTCGCGAATGGGCGTGCGTCCGATTCCCGTCTCCTTTTCCAGACCAATCGCCGAAAGGCGCGTGCCGGGCTTGAGCTCGGCATAGATGATCTTGGACCGCAATGCGTTGTACGCCTGGTCTTGCAGGCTCTGATAATGCTGCTGTTCCATAAAGCCCTCGGATGAAGCCTCGGTTAATCGAATACCACCATGCAATACTATCGCATCCCCCGTCCCCCCATAAGTTGCGGTGGAATAGTTCCTGCTCAAAGCCTTCAGCAGCAAAAACAGGAACTATTCCACCGCAACTTATGGGGGGACGGGTGCGACATGCCGTTGGTATAAAAAGCAAAGGCCCGCGGACAGTTTGATAGGCAACTGTCCGCGGGCTTGCGGTGAGACACGCTTGTCTTATGCGTTTCTCGCCTAGATAAACAGGCTCAGGATTAGAACCATGATGAGGCCGACAACGGAGTTGACGAGCTCCAACAGGCCCCATGTCTTATAGGTATCCTTCATCGACAGGCCAAACGACTGCTGGAACAGCAGGTAGCCGCCGTCATACATAGGCGTGATGGTATTGGATGCGCAGGCGCAGACCAGTACTGCAAGCACCGGGTTGATGCCAAACTGCGTAACCATAGGTGCCACGACGCCGGCGGCGGTGATGGCCGAGACGGTGCCCTGGCCGGTGAGCAGGCGCAGGACCACCGTGATCACCCAAGCCAAAATCAGCGGCGACACCGGCATGAGGCTCACCATGTCGGCAAGCGTCGCGCCAACGCCAGAAGTAATGATGACCTGCTTCATGATGCCGCCGGCACCGATAACGAGCAGCACGTTCGCGACGCCCTTGATAGCATCGGACATAGAGCTAGAGATCTCTCCGCCATCCATGCCGCGCGTATAACCATACGCAACCATGGCAAGAATCATCGTGATGAGCATAGTGATATCTGCGCTACCGATGCAGCTGGCAAGATCGTATGCAAAGCAACCCTCGCCCACCGTGTTCTTGATAATCGAAGCCCCAATCATGATGATTGCCGGGAACAGCGGCACCAGAATGGAAAGCCAGAACGGCGGAAGCTCGTCCGCGGGCCTGCGCTCCGCCGGCTTCATAACATTGCCAAGCGGCATGTCATCGAGACCGGGGATGAAATGGCACAGCAAAAGACCAGAGCAGATAAGTGTCGGAATCGTGACGATCAGACCAAAGATGTAGACCGGCGGAACCTCGGCACCAAAGGCACTCACCAGCGCCATAGGACCAGGCTGCGGCGGAAAAAGAGAATGGCCCATCGTGGTACCAGAAACAGCCGGGATAATCAGGCGCATATAGGGGATGTCGGCCTCTTTGGCGATGCTGATAACGAGCGGCGTAACGATAAGGAACGCCACCTCGTAGAACATGCTCATACCAAAGATAACGCCGATGATCAGAAGCGCAACAGGCAGCAGCTTAATACCGAGCTTGTCAACGATAGTGTCGGCAATCTGCTGCGAGGCACCCGAATCGGTCATCAGTTTTCCGATGGCTGCGCCAAAGATAATGATCAGCGCAAGCGACTTAAGCGTTCCGCCCAGTCCATCTTCCATGGTGGTGACAAGGTCGCCCACAGAGATGCCGTCGGCAAGGGCGATAAAAATGGCGGAAAGAATAAGCGCAATGATGCTGTTGATTTTAAACTTAACGATCATGGCGACCAGCAGGACTACGCCCACCAGCACCCAAAGGAGTGAAACAACTCCTGCATTCATAGATAAGCTCCTTTTAACTGGCAATGAAGCCAAGTGCTTCTATTCGAAATAGCAGCTTTTACTCGCTTACAGGTTGGCGACAATTGCCTGGGCGATCTCGTCGTACTGAGCCGACTCGAGCGTGACGCGACCGGGGTTCATGGCAAACACGTCGCCAAACTCAAACGGGTCGTCCTTGTACTTGGGGACGATATGCACGTGCAGGTGATGCATGGTGTCGCCGTAGGCACCAAAGTTAATCTTGTCGGGATTGAACGCCTTGTGCAGCGCTGCCGCGACGTGGCGGACATCGGCCATAAAGGCGGCGGCGTCTTCCTCGGACATGCAGGAGATGTCATCGACGTGCTGCTTGGAGGCCACGATTACGCGGCCCTTATGACTCTGCTCCTTAAACAAGATGAGCTTGCTGGCAGGCAGGTCAAGCATGGGGATGCCAAAGGCATCGACGAGCGTGTTGTCGATCCCGCACATGCAGTACGAGCAATCGGTATGCTGTTCCATGATGATCCTTTCGATCTGGACAATGATGAATGCCGCTTTTGCGGCAGGTGTAACCCCTCGTTTACACCACCAGATAATGGACAGATACAACGCATGCGTAGTCGATACGAAATCGGTTTCGTATCGACTACCGCCATGATACAGCCAACGAGTTGTTACGATTAGGTGAACGTTCACTTTTTATTGTTTTTCGGCTCTTCGGTGGTTTCTGTGGGAGAGATTCCGGCATAGGCCCAGCTCAGCGGG
>CAJKZP010000088.1:0-9074 GCA_905204415.1 uncultured Collinsella sp.
ACCCGTCAGGCGCACGCGGCGAATGCCCTCTCCCGCCACCAAGCGCACAAAGCGGGCGATTTCCTCGGCGCTGAGCAGCTCGTCGTGCGCACGGGGCGCCACGCCGTCGGCCGGCATGCAATA
The DNA here is from genome assembly GCA_905204415.1 of uncultured Collinsella sp. Taxonomy (GTDB): domain Bacteria; phylum Actinomycetota; class Coriobacteriia; order Coriobacteriales; family Coriobacteriaceae; genus Collinsella. The sequence continues at coordinate 124 of CAJKZP010000088.1, forward strand.
GATGCAGCGGAAATTGCACTTGTCGGTAACGGCAATGCGCAGGTAGTTGATATCGCGGCCAAAGCCATCATGTTGCACGAGCCCGTCCATGCAGCCCTCCCCTCGCGCGGCGTTTTATTCTTCGGAAAACATAATACCCCACGAGAGAATCATGCCGACACCCGTACGACAGGACAGATCGCTTCGAGCAAAACGGACTTCCCAAGCCCATCCTCAGCACAGACCATCACAACATTCGATGCTTTTCCCGTTTTTGGCGAAAAACGTCGAATGTTGTGATGGTTAGCCTGTCCACGGCACCCCGTAGAAGGACCGGAACGCCCCTAAAGGCCGCCGTCCCAGTGCCGAATCACGAATTCTCGCAGGTCGTTTTGACGTTTCTGGAACGCTTCGCTTCGGTCGCACTTGAGACCCATAGCGAGCGCGATGGCATTCATCGCCCGGTGCAATTGCAGCTGATGGGCAAACTGAGTCCCGGTGAGGACGATCATCCTAAAGCCCAGCGCGCTCAGCACGGTCATACGCTCCGCGTCCGACGCGCTGCGCTGTTTATCAAGATGGTCCGAGCCGTTGTATTCAATCCCCGTACCGCTCGCAGGCGCATATACGTCGATCTCGAAATACCCGGCCTTTGCGAGATACTTGAACTCGTTGGGAACATCGACCCGATGGTTGAGCTCAACCTTGGCGTATCCCAGCCCGCCCTGAGAACGTTTTGCTACGACCATGATTGCAGTGGCCGTCTCCATGGGCGATCGCGCGCCATCGTGCACGCGCTTGAGCACGGCGGCCGCGCGTATAGCCCCCTGACGAGATCGGTTCTCATTGCAATAAGCAATCAAGTCGGCAACGGTATACTTCTGCCCCATCTCGATATAATCGCCTACCGACAGATGACTCAAATGGTATCGAGCGCAGATTTCGTAGCCATATTCCAGCTACTCGGGCTCGCTCATCCACGAACCCGCTTGGACAAAGCACATGACCTCATCAACCACTAGAAGGCCCTCTGCCACCTCGATAAGATGGCCTGGGGGTACCGGCGCTCCAAACACGTGGCACCTAAATCCAGCCGGCGTCGAGCGCTCAAAATCGAAGTTGACAAGCGTGTCGACATGATCGAGCTCTTCTCGTGGAATACCGAGCGAAACCAGATAGTCGGTAACGATCCCAGCTGCCGTTGAAGCCCTCAGCCCTTTGGCATCGAGCCCCAATTTGGGCAGGCTCGCGGTCGGCTCCGCGTCGTTGGCAAGCGAGTCCTCATCGTATAGGCTGCTTGCTCGCGAGAGCGGCTCGGACGGGCGCGCCACGTTGTGGTACAGCCAGGCAGTCTTATGGGACAGGACGATCGGCAGGTCCATGAGCCCTCCAATGGAGTCGGATAACCAACCTTATTCCCCTGCCCACGGGTCCGCACACCTTCGTGCGCAAGAAAGCGATTCCATCCAGTCGAGTGGCAGAAAAACCATCACAAGATTCGATGCTTTTCCCGTTTTTGGCAAAAAACGTCGAATGTTGTGATGGTTTGAGGCGAGGTGAGGGGCACAGAAGGCCAAAGCATCGCGCTCGGAGCGTGACTTTTTTCGCCCCACTGCCAACACAAACCTTGACTCTACAATCGTTATAGGGTTTTCACTACACTGGTACGTAAACAAACACAGCCAGAAAGCCCCGCCCATGGAACACGACCTCACACACGGCAATGTCCTCAAGACCATCGCGGTCTTTGCCCTGCCCTATATGCTCTCGTACTTTTTGCAGATGCTCTACGGCATGGCCGATCTGTACATGATGGGGCAGTTTAGCGGCGCTGCCGGCATCACCGCCGTGGGCAATGGCGCTCAGACGCTCTATATCATTACCGTGACGCTCGTGGGCCTAGCCATGGGAACGACGGTCATCGTCGGCCACGCCGTGGGTTCGCGTCGCTTCGACCGTGCCGAGACCGCCATCGGCAACACCATTACGCTCTTTATGGGCGTCTCGGTGGTGCTGGCTGCTGTCCTGTTTGCATTGTGTCCGCAGGTTGTGGCGCTCATTGGCACGCCGCCCGAGGCAGTCGAAGGCACCGCCGCCTACCTGCGTATCTGCTTTGTCGGCATTCCGTTTATCGCCGCATACAACATTCTCTCGGCCATCTTTCGCGGCCTGGGCGATTCGCGCTCGCCCATGTACGTGATTGGCGTGGCGTGCATCATCAACATCGCGCTCGATTTTCTGTTTATCGGCCACATGGGGCTCGGCCCCGTGGGTGCGGCGCTCGGCACGGTAACCGCCCAGACGGCCAGCGTTGCCCTCGCGCTCGTCTGGCTCAAGAGCCGCCGCACGAACATCCACGTTAAGCGCAGCGACCTGCGCCCTCAGCCCGAGATGCTCGGCAGCATTCTTAAGATCGGCGTGCCCGTGGCCGTGCAGGACGGCTGCATCCAGGTGGCGTTTATGTTTATCACCGTCATCGCCAACCACCGAGGGCTCGTCGACGCCGCCGCCGTGGGCCTGGTCGAGAAGATGATCAGCTTTTTGTTCATTGTGCCGAGTTCCATGGGCGCCACCGTCAGCGCACTCACGGCGCAAAATGCCGGCGCGGGCAAGGGTGATCGCGCGCGTCAGGTGCTCAAGGACGCCATGACGATCTCGGTGGTGTACGGCTGCCTGATCACGGCGCTGATGTGGCTGGTGGCGCCGGCGTTTATCGGCTTTTTTGCCAAGGACGCCGCGGTGGTCGCCGCCGGCACCGGCTATATGCGCAGCTACATTTTCGACGCGATTTTTGCCGGCATCCACATTTGCTTTAGCGGCTTTTTCGCTGCATACGGCAAGAGCTATATCGGCTTTGCGCACAACGTGCTGGCCGTGGCGCTCATTCGCGTGCCGGGCGCGTGGCTGCTGTCGAACGCCTATTCCGACACGCTGTTTCCCATGGGCATCGCGTCGCCGTGCGGATCGATTTTGTCGGCAGCCATCTGTGTTGTCGCGTTTACCGTGCTCAACCGGCGCGGGGCTTTTGACAAGTTGGCAGCGTAGCGGGGCGACGCGAGCCTGGGGCACCTCCCCTGCTTTTTACCGAAAGGAGCGGTCCTGTGACCGACTCGCCAACTGAACATACTGAGGGCCTGCTCCGCATTGGCGAGGTGGCGCGCCTGTTTAACCTGAGTGTGGGCACGCTGCGCCATTACGAGCAGATGGGCTTGCTGGATCCGGCGCGCATCGATCCGGCAAGTGGGTACCGCTACTACGGATCGCGGCAGCTCTCCACCCTCAACACCATCAGCCACCTGCGCGTTCTTGACTTGCCGCTCGCACAAATCCGCGAGTTTGTGACCACGCGCGATGTGGACCTTATGCAGCGGCAGCTGGCTCAGCAGCAGGAGCTCATCGAGCGCAAGCGCCGCGAGTTGGAGCGTGTGTCGCGCAAGATCGATAACCGGCTTGCTCTGCTGCACAATGCCTTGAACACCGAGCTCGATACCATTTGCACAATCGATGCGCCCGAGCTTCGCTGCGCCGTGTTGCGCGAACGCGTCAACCCTACCGACGCCTATGCGCTGGAGTGGCAAATTCGTCAACTGCAGAAGGGTCAGCACGAGACCTTTGTCTTCCTGGGCAACTTGGGCGTCGGGATTAGCGCCGAGCGCCTGGCCGCCGGCGACTTTGACGGCTACGACGAGGTCCTTCTACTGCTCGATGACACCGATGATTACGCGGGCGACGTCGAGACGCGACCCGCCGCGCGCTGCCTGACCATAAGCTTCCGCGGCACGCACGGGCAAGCGGGCCCGCGCTACGAGCAACTGCTCGGCTATATGCGCGAACACAACCTGACGCCCGCCGGTCCCTCGCGCGAGGTCGCCCTCATCGACGACATCATCAGCGACGACCCGGCGACCTACGTGACGCAGATCACGGTGCCGGTTACTGTGCTCGATTAAGAACCTCTCGGAAAGCTATGAAGTGCGGCTCAACTAACGAGCGTCGGCTACAGGAGGACTATCACGCCGCGGACAGTCCCCGGTGTGGCGGTTTTACTCCTCCGGGATCGGAAACACACGGATGAACTCTGCGGGCGAGAAGGTCTTAATGGTCGAGCGCACAAAAGCGGCGCGATCGCGCGTGATGATAAAGTCCACGCCGGCACGCTCGGCCATTGCACGGATACAGCCGTCCTCGAAGTCCGGCTCATCGGAATAGGCGGAGGTAAAACAAGCTTCTTGGTCGAGAGGCTCTGCCGAGTAGCTCTTAAGGCAGTCGCGCACTACCTCGCGGGCGCGCGCCTCGCCGGCCTGTTTAGTGAGAATGTAATACGCGTCCTTGAGAGAGCAGGCCGAAACAACGCCCTCGATAAGTCCCACGTCAACAAGCCCCTTGATGGTTTGCGCCGCCCCATGCTCCGGCCGACCCGGAAGCACGCAATCGAGCAGAAAATTGGTATCGAGAAATGCCCTCATAGGTAGCGCTCCCTCGCGATGCGCTTTTCATCTTCAACCGTCATCGTATCGAGCGGCGTTCCCTTGGGCATTTTGGCTACGAGTTCGAGATACTCCTGATAGTCCTCATCCTCCGCGAGCATCTCGCGAATCTCCTTCCAGGTGATCTTGGGATGCCACATCGTACCCACGTCGCGCTTGGGCTTGTCCGTGCCGCACGCCGGCTTTGCGCCCCCACGCTCCTGAGCAGCGTCATATTCCACCGCAACTGGGCCTTGATAGTTGAGTGGCACAATCTTGAACAACGGCTTGCTCCGCTTGAAGACCACAACCTCCTCGCCCTCATTGGCAACCTTTTCGGCCACCTGCGTAAGGTTTTGGCGCAGTTCCGAAAACGCGACGGTAACCATAACTGCTCCTCTCAACATATATCTTCACTGCTAAGTATACACGTTAATGTTAATGTTAAAGTGTATAAAACTCATCACAATGGGGCAGCCCCGTTGTGGGACCTCACTGCGGGGCCCCTTTGCTTTGAATGAATCTTCTATCGCTCCGGAACGACACCGCTCCGCAGGGTCACCCTCAGCAACCTACATGACGCAGATCATGCTGCCCGCCACCACGCCCAAATAAAAACCTCCCGGAAAGTATCAACCTTTCCGGGAGGTTTTCTAATTTGGCTATCGATGCACTAAGCCTGGGGCACCTCACCGGTCGCAAGGATCTGCTCGAGTGCGTCCTCATCCAGCACGGGCACACCCAGCTGCTCGGCTTTGGTGAGCTTGGAGCCCGCCTTGGGGCCGGCGACCAGATAGCTCGTCTTCTTTGACACGCTGCCCGAAACCTTGGCGCCGAGTACCTTGAGCGCCGCACCCGCCTCGTCGCGTGTGCGATTGACGAGCGTGCCGGTGAGCACGAAGGTCAGACCCGCGAGTGGCTGTGCGTCGGCAAGCTCGCCTGCCACGCCAGCGTCGGCTGCGGCTTGCGCGTGCGCGGCACCCAAGTCGACCTCGAGCGACAGGCCCGCCTGGCGCAGGCGCTCCAGCACGGCGAGGTTTTCGGGCACGGCCAGGAACTGCTTGACGCTCGCCGCAATCTTGGGACCGATGCCCTCGCACTCGGCGATGCCCTCTTCGCTCGCCAAGATGAGCTTGTCAATCGACAGGAATCGCTCGGCGATGACCTCGCCCACACTCTTGCCCACGTGGCGGATGCCCAGGGCAAACAGCACGCGACCGAGCGGCTGGCTCTTGGACTTGTTGAGCTCGGCGATGATTTTCTCAGCCGTCTTGAGGCCTACCGGAATGGGGTCGCCCTTCTTGACGCCCTTTTTGCTGTTGGAGCTGGCATAAGTGCGCCCCGTGTCCAGGCCGGCGATGTCGTCGACTGTGAGCCGGTAGAAGTCCGCGACATCGTGGATCAGCCCGGCGGCGATCATCTTGTCGACTATCTCGTCGCCTAGGCCGTCGACGTCCATGCAGCCGCGGCTCACCCAGTGGAGCAGACGCTCCTTGAGCTGCGCGGGGCAGTCGATGGAGACGCAGCGGTAAGCGACCTCGCCATCCTCGTGGACCACAGGGCTGCCGCACACGGGGCAGACCTCGGGCATCTGCCAGTCAACGCTGTCGGCCGGGCGCTTATCGAGCACCGGGCCCACGACCTCGGGGATCACGTCGCCTGCCTTGTGCACGATGATAGTGTCACCCTCGCGCACGTTTTTGCGGCGAATCTCGTCGATGTTATGCAGCGTGGCGCGCGCGATGGTGGAGCCGGCGACCGTCACCGGGTCGAACTCGGCGACCGGCGTGAGCACACCGGTGCGACCCACCTGGATGCGTATCTCGCGCAGGACGGTCTGCTTTTCCTCGGGCGGGAACTTAAAGGCGATGGCCCAGCGCGGCGCGCGGGCGGTAAAGCCCAAGTCGAGCTGCTGTTGGAAGCTATCAACCTTTACAACCACGCCGTCGATGTCGTAGTCCAGGTCACCGCGATGCTCGAGCGCCTGGGCACAGAACTCGTGGACCTCGGCCGGCGTGGCGCAACGAGCCACGTTGGGGTTGACGCTAAAGCCGGCGCTACGCAGCCAGTCCAGAAACTCGCGCTGGCTGTGAACGTGCAACGGGTCGGTATCGGCAATGGCATAGATAAAGGTGGCCAGGTCACGGCGTGCCGTGACCTTGGGATCCTTTTGGCGCAGGCTGCCGGCGGCGGCGTTGCGCGGGTTGGCGAAGGGGTCGCGACCCTCGGCATCGGCCTCGTCGTTCAGACGAACAAAGCTGCCCTTGGGCATATAGACCTCGCCGCGTACTTCGATGGTGCGCTCGCGATCGGCGGCCATGTGGGCGAGCGCCGGCTCGGACAGATGCATGGGCACATCCTTGATAGTGCGCACGTTGAGCGATACGTCCTCGCCCGTGGTGCCGTCGCCGCGCGTGGCGGCGCGCACAAAGGTGCCGTTTTGGTAGGTAAGCGCCACGCCCAGACCGTCGATCTTAAGCTCGCAGGTATAAGTGACGCTACCGGCACCAAGCGCATCCTCAGTGCGCTGGAGCCACGCGTCGAGTTCGTCCAAATCCATGGCATCGTCCATAGAATACATGCGTGCCATGTGCGTGACCGGCGTAAACTGCTCGCTCACGTAGCCGCCCACGCGCTGGGTATAGCTGTCGGGTGTCACCAGGTCGGGGTAGGTCGCCTCGATCTCCTGCAGCTCAACGAGCATTTTGTCAAAGGCGGCATCCGTGATCTCGGGCGCATCGAGCATGTAGTAGCGATAGGCGTGGTAATCGAGCTCGTGGCGCAGCTCGGCCGCACGCGCTGCCGCCTGGGCACGGGCGTCGGCCGGTGAGGCGACATCCGCGCTCGCGGGCGTTTCGGTATCGATGTCCACGCCGTCACCAAACAGGCTCGATTGCTCCATAGCGGCACTCCTTCGCTCGATTTCAAACGGATACTAGAGTACCACCGGTCGCAAAGGGGCCGAATAGCGGTCTCAAACCGCACCGAATCGGCAGCCGTCGGATCGGGGTGGATCGCGCGATCAAACCATGCCCTTGCCGTTTCTACATGATCCGTTTTCCTCCGTCCCCAACGGATCAATAAGAAAAGAGGGGCTGTCCCGCGTTGATGGGACAGCCCCTCTGGCTTCGATATGTGCAATACGGCTCGCTAGAAACCCTGACCGTAGCCTTGACCCTGGCCCTGCTGGCCCAGCAGCTCCTCCAGATACTGGCGCAGCTGCTCATCGGTAATACCGCCGTTGCCGGTGTCGGTCGCGCTGTCGTCCTGCTGCTGGTTCTGCAGCTTCTCATCGGAGCCCAGCTCGACGGTGACCTTCTTCTCGTCCTTGCCGCGCATAAGCGTAATCTCGACCTTCTCGCCCACCTCGTGGCTGCGCAGCGCGATGATCAGGCCGTCGGCGCTCGTGATCTCGTCGTCGCCCAGCTTGGTAATGACATCGCCCTCTTGGATGCCAGCCTTGGCGGCGGGACCGTCCTCGACGACGCTCGCCACGTACGCGCCGCTGTCGGTGCTCAGCTTGTTGGTACGGGCATTGAGCGCATTGACGCTCGAAAGCGTGGCGCCCAGGTACGGGTGCACCGGCGTCTTACCGCCGATAATCTGGTCAGCGATGTTCTTGGCATAGTTGACCGGAATGGCAAAGCCCACGCCCGAACTGGAGCCCGAGTAGCTCTCGATGAGCGAGTTGATACCCACGAGCTCGCCGTTGTCGTTAACGAGCGCGCCGCCGGAGTTGCCCGGGTTGATGGCGGCATCGGTCTGGATCATGTTGGCATAGATGGTGTTACCGCTGGTAGAACTCATGGCCGTGGAGCGATACAGCGCCGACACGATACCCGTGGAGACAGACTGCTCGTTGCCGAACGGCGAGCCGATCGCCATGACCCACTCGCCCACGTTGAGCTTGGAGGAGTCGCCGATCTCGATCGGCGTGAGCTTGGAGGCGTCGGCGTCCTTGAGCTTGATGACGGCCAGGTCGCTCGAAGCATCGTTGCCCACGAACTCGGCCTCGTAGGTGGTGCCGTCGTCCATGGTCACCACGTACTGGTCGTAACCATCGACCACGTGGTTGTTGGTGAGGATGTGGCCCTCGGTATCGAGCACAACGCCCGAACCGACGCTGCCCGAGTTGTCCGACTCGTCGGCAGACTGCGAAAGCGAGCCATTCTGGCTGCCGCTCGAAGTGGCGGTAATGGAAACCACGGAGGGCAGGGCCTTGGCAGAAACGGCCTCGGCCAGCGTGGTGTCCTCGGAGTCGATCGTAATCTTTTGCGTCGACGAACCCGAAGCGCCCGCCGTCACGGCATTCTTGCCGCCACCGATATCGAGCGTGCCACTCATAATGAGCGCGATGACCAGCAAGGCGCCGCAGGCACAGCCGGCGAGTGCCGTAATAAAGATCGGCAGCTTTTTGGTCTTGGTCTTGACCACCGTGTGCTTGTTCACGACCTGCTGACCGCCCAGCGGCTTGCCGGTCTGCGTGTCGTAGGCCTGCACGTAGGG
>CAJKZP010000089.1:0-8634 GCA_905204415.1 uncultured Collinsella sp.
CCGCGGCAGGTGCCGGCCTTGTCGCCTACAGCGCCCGCCGCACGGCGCTCGAAAACGACACCGCCGATGAGGTCAATTCGGATAGGCCTCGCTAGCTCCTAGTTACTTTTGTGAGAGACGCCGACTCGGCTCATCGAACACCAAAAGGGGCTGGCCCCGATAACTCGGAGCCAGCCCTGAGTCGCCTGACATGGGAATCGCAACCCGCTACTTGAGCTTCAATGCCTCCATCATGGGCGCGGCGGCGTCCCAATCGATCTTCCAGCCAATCGACACGCGGACGGTCTCGCCCGTCGCGGGAGCCGTCGCAAACAGCGTATGGCCGTTGTCGGGACCGGTAAAGCGCAGCCACGTTATGCCGTTGTACTCGACCTGGTCGGTTGTTGTCTCCTTGCCTTCGTAGACCTGCTCTAGGCTTGCAACCTCTTCCTCCGGCGAGCGCGGGAAGATGCTGATGTTCAGGCGTCCTCCAGTCTCGTCGTGGAAGAAGTTTGCCTTTTCGCGCTCTTCGTCGGACGAATCCAGCGTGTACCCATCGGCGGCCTCGATGCTGTACGATGCGCAGTCGATGCCCGTTAAATCTGCCTTCTCGCCAGAATCGGCCACGCCGCCGGCCGCCTTGAACTCCTTGGTCTCGCATCCCGTGGTGTCAAAGTGCATGGCCTCATGATTCTTGGCGGGGGCATAAGCGTCTACGAACTCGACAGTGATGGGCCCGTAGTACGCCGTCTTGGGCGCCCAGAAATACACGTACTCAACGGTCTCGCCAGGGCCGATATCTGGCCTCTCGGAAAGGTCGATGCCCTCGTGCAGCTCATCGGGAGCCTCGCTTGCAACGTAGTCGAGCACGGCCGCCTTGCCGGAAGTAAACAACGGGTCGCCTGCCTCAAGATCGCCCTGGGCAGCATGCACGTTAAAGGAACTGAACGTCCTGTTCTTTGTGTTGTTGTTGGTGATCTTGATGTGCAGGTAAAAGCCGTCCTGCAGCTTGGCATCGCCGCGATAGAACGTACCGTGAGCCACCGACTCATAGGTAATGCCTGCCACCTCGACCGTCTGCGAATCATAGGCCCTGGGCTTTTCCTGCACAGGCGCGCTGCCGCCCGAACCGCCAGGCGAGCCGCTCGGAGCACTACCGCCACAGCCGGCCACTGTACACGCCAGCACGGCCGAAAGCGTCACGGTGGGAATTCCTAACAGCAGTTTCTTTGTCATGGGCCTCATCATTCTCACCGCTCCTTTCGGCTTGCAGCTCATCCATTGCCCGAGTCCCAAGTCGACCCCGTGGCATCGGCTTCCACTATGAGCGTATGACGAAACACGGCGCCGGCGAAGTGACCCGTGGCCCAAATAACGACCCACCAGCGTTCCTTATGGGCCAAAAGAACTCGCACATGCACGCCCCCGGCCCATAAAACGAGACGTCTGTCCCAATGTTCGATTCGATCCAACAATCCGCATGGCACGTTTTTGACAAACGCATCCAACCGCAAACGCAGCAAGACACATTCGGCCGTCTTCAAACTTACTCGGACAAAACCGACTCGGATTTGTCCGAGTAAACGCTGTTCCACCAAATTCCGAACGATTGTTCGATGGATTTCGTGTTGGTTGGAATCGTCTGTGGGCTGGGCTATGCTACCTTGACTATCTATATGACTTAAACGCAGCAAAGGAGCACCGAGAGAGCGAGTATGGCAAAAAACACCGCAAACTATGGTAACGACAGTATCCGCCAGCTCAAGGACGAGGAGCGCGTACGCCTGCGCCCCGCCGTCATCTTTGGCTCGGACGGGCTCGACGGCTGCGCGCATGCCGCCTTCGAGATCCTGTCCAACGCCGTTGACGAGGCGCGCCAGGGCTACGGCAAGCTCATCACCCTTACCGCCTTTCGCGATGGCTCTATCCAGGTAGAGGACAATGGCCGTGGCTGCCCGCTCGACTGGAACCCCTCCGAGAAGCGCTTTAACTGGGAGCTCGTCTTTTGCGAGCTCTACGCCGGCGGCAAATACAATAACAACCAGGGCGGCGACTACGACTTCTCGCTCGGTACCAACGGCCTGGGCTCGTGCGCGACCCAGTACGCCTCCGAGTACATGGACGTCACGGTTTGGCGCGATGGCAACAAGTACTCCCTGCACTTTAAGAAGGGCAAGGTCGTCGGCGCCAAAAAGAAGGCACTCGAGATTGAGCCCAGCGACGAGGACCGCACCGGCACCACCATCAAATGGCGCCCCGATCTTGAAGTCTTTACCTCCATCAGCATCCCCCACGATTGGTATCGCGAGACCATGCGCCGCCAGGCCGTGGTCAACGCCAACGTGACCTTCCGTCTGCGCATCGAGGGCGACGACGGCGAGTTTTCCGAAGAGGACTTCTGCTACCCCAAGGGCATCGAAGACTACGTGCTCGAGAAGGTCGGTACCGACTACCTCACCGAGCCCTTCTTTATCGAGGCCGACCGTCGCGGTCGCGACCGCGAGGACCTGCCCGACTACAACGTCAAGATTACCGCGTGCATGTGCTTCTCGCGCACCTTCATGATGCAGGAGTACTACCACAACTCGTCATGGCTCGAGAACGGAGGCTCACCCGAGAAGGCTGCCCGTAGCGCTCTGACCAGCGCCATCGATGCCTACATTAAGCAACAGGGCAAGTACAACAAAAACGAGAGCGGCATCAAATGGCAGGACGTCCAGGACTGCCTGGTGCTGGTGACCAACTGCTTCTCCACCCAGACGTCCTACGAAAACCAGACCAAGAAGGCCATCAACAACCGCTTTATCCAGCAGGCTATGACGGCCTTCTTTAAGGAGCGCCTCTCGACTTACTTGATCGAGAACAAAGACGCCGCCAACAAGATCATGGAGCAGGTGCTCATCAACAAGCGTTCGCGCGAGAACGCCGAGAAAACGCGCCAGAGTATCAAAACCAACCTGCAGCAGAAGACCGACATGGCCAACCGCGTGCAGAAGTTCATCGACTGCCGCTCCAAGGACAAGAGCCGCCGCGAGATCTACATCGTAGAGGGTGACTCGGCAGCAGGTGCCATTCGCACCTCGCGCGATGCCGAGTTCCAGGGCGTCATGCCCGTCCGCGGCAAGATCCTCAACTGCCTGAAGGAGGATTATCCGCGCATCTTTAAGTCCGACATCATCATGGACCTCATGCGCGTGCTGGGCTGCGGCGTGGAGATCAAGGACAAGCGCATCAAGAACCTTGGCGCCTTCGACCTGGACAACCTCAACTGGAACAAGGTCATCATCTGTACGGACGCCGACGTCGACGGTTATCACATCCGCACGCTCGTACTCACCATGCTCTACCGCCTGGTGCCCACGCTTATCGACGAGGGCTACGTGTATATCGCCGAGTCGCCGCTCTACGAGATCAACTGCAAAGAGAAGACCTACTTTGCCTACACCGAGCTCGAGAAGAACGGCATCCTTAAGGAGATCGGCGACCAAAAGTGCTCGATCAACCGCTCCAAGGGTCTTGGTGAGAACGACCCGGACATGATGTGGCTCACCACCATGAACCCCGAGACGCGTCGCCTGATCAAGGTTGAGCCCGAGGACGTCACCAAGATGGAAACCATGTTCAACCTGTTGCTGGGCAACGACGAGGCGGGCCGCAAGCGCCATATCTCCGAGCACGGCAAGGAATACCTGGACCAGCTGGACCTGCAATAGCAGTAAATCGACAACGACGGCCCATAAGAAGTTCAAGAGGAAATCGTGGCAAAGAAGAAGACGAAGAACCAGCCAAAGAAAAAGCAGGTCAACGCCGAGAACGTCATCGGCCTGCACTCCGAGGTCACCGACCAGCCGATCACGCAGACGCTCGAGGTCAACTACATGCCCTACGCCATGAGTGTCAACGTCTCGCGTGCGTTCCCCGAGATTGACGGCTTTAAGCCCTCGCACCGCAAGCTGCTCTACACCATGTACAAGATGGGCCTGCTCAAGGGCGAGCGCCAGAAGAGCGCCAACATCGTGGGCCAGACCATGAAGCTCAACCCGCACGGCGACGCCGCGATCTACGAGACGATGGTGCGCCTGGCGACGGGCAACGAAGCGCTGCTTGCGCCCTTCGTGGAGTCGAAGGGCAACTTTGGCAAGTACTATTCGGGCGATCTGAGCTACGCCGCCTCGCGTTATACCGAGGCCAAGCTCTCCCCCATCAGTGCCGAGATCTTCAAGGACATCGACAAGGACCCGGTCGACTTCGTCGACAGCTACGACGGCGCCATGAAGGAGCCGCGCCTGCTGCCCACCACATTCCCCAATATTCTGGTTTCGGCCAACAAGGGCATCGGCGTCGCCATGGCATCCGACATCTGCGGCTTCAACCTCAACGAGGTCTGCACCGCAACGATGCACTACCTGCAGGACCCCGACTGCGACCTGCTCGAATATATGCCCATGCCCGACTTCTCGACCGGCGGCGAGATTATCTACCGCCGCGAGGAGATGGAGAAGATCATCGAGACCGGCCTTGGCAGCTTCCAAATCCGCTCCCGCTGGCGCTGGATTCCCGAAGAGCGCATCATCGAGGTGTACGAGATCCCCTACACCACCAAGACCGATGTCATCATCGAGCGCATCGTCAAGCTCTCCAAGGAGGGCAAGGTCAAGGAAATTGCCGACATCCGCGACGAGACCGATCTTTCGGGCCTTCGCATCGCCATCGACCTTAAGCGCGGTGTCGACCCCGACAAGCTCATGGCCAAGCTCTATCGCTCGACCACGCTGCAGGATTCGTTCTCGTGCAACTTCAACGTGCTGGTCGATGGTTACCCTCGCGTTATGGGCGTGCGCCAGATCCTGCACGAGTGGGTCAAGTGGCGTATTGAGTCCACGCGTCGCCGCATTAACTTTGACCTAGGCAAAAAGTCCGAGCGCCTGCACCTGCTGCACGGCCTCGAGGCGATCTTGCTCGACATCGACAAGGCCATCGCCATCATCCGCGGCACCAAGCTCGAAGCCGAGGTCGTGCCCAACCTTATGAAGGGCTTCGACATCGACGAGACCCAGGCCGAGTTTGTTGCCGAGCTTAAGCTCCGCAACATCAACGAGGAGTACATCCTCAACCGCACCAAGGACATCGCTAAGCTTGAAGGCGAGATTGCCGAGCTTGAAGAGATCCTCTCCAGCGAGGAGAACATCAAGAAGGTCATCAGCGACGAGCTGGCCGCGGTCAACAAGAAATATGTGATGCCGCGTCGCACGGGCAGGATCGAGCCCCACGAGGTCATCGAGGTAAGCCTGGAGCCCGAGGTCGAGGAGTACCCGGTCACCATCATGCTCTCGCGCGATGGCTACCTTAAGAAGATGACGGACCGCGTGCTCAAGAAGGCTGCGACGCTCAAGTACAAAGACGGCGACAAACCCTTTATCGAGTTCCCGTCCTCCAACACCCACGAGCTGCTGGTCTTTACCAACAAGAGCCAGGTGTACAAGTGCAAGGTTGCAGCGTTTGAGGACACCAAGTCGGCCCAGCTGGGCTCGTACCTGCCGACCGATCTTGAGATGGAACCCGACGAGAGCGTCATCTGGGTCATCGACCCCGAGGACTACAAGGCCGACGTGCTGTTCGTCTTTGAAAACGGCCGCGTGGTGCGCGTCGCGCTTTCTGGATACGTCACCAAGACCAACCGCAAGCGCCTCAAGAACGCCATCTACGGTGGCAGCAAGCTGCTGTATGCCCAGGTGCTCAAGGAGGACCGCGACATCGCGCTGGTCTCGAGCGACTATCGTTTGATGAACTTCAACACGTCGCTGCTCAAGACTAAGACGACTACTAACACGCAGGGCGTCCAGGCCTTTACGGCCAAGAAGGGCCGCTCGGTCACCACCGTCGGCACGACCGAGGACATCCTTGGCGCCGGCGTCTCGGCCGAGAAGTTCACCGCGCAGAGTCTGCCCTCCGCCGGTGCCCTCATGAAAGAAAACGACATGCCGAGTCTGTTTGACTAGGACGACGGCAACGAGATCGTTAGATACTTCGCAAAGCGACGAGGCCCGGAACGCAACGGCATTGCGCCCGGGACTCGTCGTTTTTCTTCTCAACTATTTTTTAACGCAGATAAATTGATTTCTGCTTATTTTTCTGCGTAAAAAATGTCAGCGCCACTGCTTCGATGCCCTTTGGTCAGTCGTTAGCAAAACTTGCAAAAGTTAGCAAAAGTTGCAAAAATTAGCAAAACTTGCAAAGGAGGTACCGTGGAGTACAGCAAGAACCCCTTTACCCCGACATTCGGAAGCGTCCCTCCCTTTCTAGCGGGTCGCGAGCATATCCTGCGTGACATCAACCGTGGCTTTATCAACGGCCCGGGAGATCCCAACCTGTCGACCATTTTTACGGGCGCAAGGGGAACGGGCAAGACGGCGCTTCTCTCGCTCCTTTCAGAAACGGCACTTGAACACAACTGGATCGCAGCAAATGTCTCCGCCATGCCAGGCATGCTCGAAGATATTATCGAGCGAACCAAAGAAGCCGCAGATAGTTACCTCTCACAGCCTCATGCGCGCATAAACGGCGTTCAAATTGGTCCAGTGGGCATCGATTGGACATATGCTCAAGAGGCCCAGGGCAACTGGCGCACACGTATGAATGGCATCTTTAAGCAACTCGAAAAACATGACATCGGACTTCTCATCACCATCGATGAAGTCACAGTAGGTCTCGAAGAAATGCTTCAATTTGCCTCTGTTTACCAGCACTTTGTACGCGAAGGTAAAAAAGTTGCCCTACTCATGGCAGGGCTGCCCTACAAAGTATCGGCGTTGCTGCGTAACGATTCCGTCTCGTTCCTCAGGCGTTCCCAATATCATCAGTTAGGACGAATCACTGACGTTGAAATTGCAAACGCATTCCGCAAAACCGTTGAGGCCGGAGGACGTTCAATCACACCAGAAGCGCTCGAGGATGCTGTGAAGGCCGTCGACGGATTCCCCTACATGATGCAGCTCGTCGGATATCGCACATGGGATGTTTCGGAGAACTCGCCCAAAATCAGCGCACCTGATGTACAGCAGGGTTCTCTGCTTGCCCGTATGGAGCTGCACGATCGAATTCTCGAAACGACCTATCGGGAGCTTTCCGATAAAGACATTGAGTTTTTGCTCGCAATGCTGCCCGATTCTGGCCCCAGTAGAGTCTCGGAGATAGCCAAACGCATGGGCGTCGCCAGCAACTACGCAAGCCAATACAAACGCCGCCTCCTGGAGGACGGCGTCATCGGAGAGCGCGGGCGTGGTCTCGTTGGCTTTGACATCCCCGCGTTCAGGGAATTCTTGAACGAGAAGGCGTTTTAGCACGCCGGAATTGTCCGCGGAAGCATCAACGCATGGCAATCAGCATTCCTCTTGGTAAGGATAGCAAGCATTTTCCACCAACACCGATTGCCATGCGTTCTTCTTGCCCTTAGGCGAGCTTGCAAGCGAGCTCTCGCACCTCTTCCAACTTGGGCGACGATGCCATGCTGTCGCGCTCGGTCATGCCGCTGATGGTGACAATGCCCTGGTCCTCCCACTTGCAGTAGGCGCAGGCTGACTTGTACATAGCGATCGCCGCATCATAGACGCCCTCACTGTGGCTATCGAGCAAAAGGGCCGTCTTGGTGAACGGGAAGCCCGTGGCGCCGAAGGCGTACAGGCGGTCGATGGCGGCCTTCTCCTGCGCGGTGATATCAAACCAGTAGATGGGCGAAGCGAAGACAACCATGTCGGAGCCTTTCAGCGACTCGATCACGTCGGCCATATCGTCCTTCTGCACGCAGGTGCCCTCATGGGTAAAGCAGTACTGGCATCCCAAGCAGCCGGCGATCTTTTTGCCTGCAACGCGGATGACCTCGACCGTATGGCCGACCTCGCGCGCGGTCTCGGCAAACGCCTCGACCATGGTGTCGGTATTGGCTCCCTTGCGCGGGCTACCACTCAATACAACGATATTCATAGAAATCTCCCTCCTTCATGCCGCAGGCGCGCGGCACACATTTCGTTGTAACCAAAACTGATGGAGCTATTCAAGCACCTCGTTTCAGCTACTCCCACTCTTTAGAAGAATCGTTGCTGGAGACTTGGCATTGAATCGAGGCACGCCTTATTTCAGATATTCCTCAAAGAATGCCTTCAGCTTTCCAAACGGAATGATGTCCATCTGATCGTAAAGGTCGGTGTGGCTGGCACCAGGGATAATGAGCAATTCCTTGTTGTCCCCCGTCAGCTTGCCGTACGCGGTTTCGCTGAAATAGCGGGAGTGCGCCTTCTCGCCATGCACCAGCAACACAGCAGAGCGGATTTCGCTGCTGTATTGCAAAATCGGCATATTCAAAAATGACAGCGAAGACGTCGCATTCCAGCCACCGTTGGAGTTCAGGCTGCGGGGATGATAGCCTCGCGGAGTTTTGTAGTAGGCATAATAGTCCGCTACAAACTGCGGCGCATCCTCCGGTAGCGGATCGACCACGCCGCCCGCCAGCGCATAGCTGCCGTTTTTATAGTCCTCGGTGCGCTGCGCGTTCAGCGCTTTCCGCTTTTCAAAGCGCGCCTGCTTGGAATCCTCGGCGTCAAAATAGGGCTCTTCGGTGGTTTCTGTGGGAGAGATTCCGGCATAGGCCCAGCTCAGCGG
>CAJKZP010000090.1:0-8495 GCA_905204415.1 uncultured Collinsella sp.
AGGCAGACGCGCGCGTGGCCATCGTGGAGCGCGAGCAGCATCTGGGCGGCATCCTGCGCCAGTGCATCCACCCCGGTTTTGGCCTTTCGCACTTTAAGCAGGAGCTCACCGGTCCCGAGTACGCACAGCGCTTTATCGACCAGGTGCGCGCCACCGACATCGCGCTGTTCTTGGACAGCATGGTGCTTGGGATTGATTCGAGTGAGTCCACGGAAGACACCACACTCCACACCGTCACGCTCATGAACCGCGCCGGTATGCTGCAGCTCACCGGGCGCGCGGTCGTCCTTGCCATGGGTTGCCGCGAGCGCACGCGCAGCGAGATCAAGATCCCCGGCAGCCGTCCCGCCGGCGTGTTTACGGCCGGCCTGGCGCAGCGATACATCAATATCGAAAATCTCAAGCCCGGCTCGCGCGCCGTCATTTTGGGCTCGGGCGACATCGGGCTTATCATGGCGCGTCGCTGCACACTCGAGGGGATTTCTGTCGAGGGCGTGTACGAGCTCATGCCGTACGCCAACGGTCTGCGCCGCAACGTCAAGAACTGCCTGGACGACTTTGGCATTCCGCTGCACCTGTCCACAACCGTGACGCGCGTGATCGGGCACGATCGCGTGGAGGCGGTCGAAGTGAGCAAGGTCGACGAGCACCTAGCGCCCATTCCGGAGACCGAGCGCGTTGTTCCGTGCGACACGTTGCTGCTTTCGGTGGGTCTGATTCCCGAGAACGAGCTTTCGGTTGCCGCGGGCGTTGAGCTTGACCCACGCACGCGCGGCGCCGTGGTGGACCAGAGCCTGCAAACGAGCGTGCCGGGCATCTTTGCCTGCGGCAACGTGCTGCACGTGCACGACCTGGCCGACAACGTGACGACCGAGTCCGAGCGCACCGGTGCGGCTGCGGCGGCGTACGCGCTGGGTGGCAGCGCGAATGTCGAGCACGGTACTGCGGATCCGGGCTGCCAGCTCACGGTCTCCCCCGCCGGCATTGCAGGCTACGCGCTTCCGGGACGCATTACGGCTGTGGCACTCACCAAACTCAACTTCCGTGTGCGCCGACCGGTCGATTCCGCCCGCGTGCGCATTCTGGCAGGCGACGAGGAACTATTCGCTGGCAAGGTCCACCCGTTTAAACCGAGCGTAATGGAAAGCTTCCCGCTGCCGGCAAAGGTGATTCAGCGCGTACTCGACCTGGGTGTTAACGAGATTGTCCTGTCCGTCGATCCCGTTGAGGAGGCGTAAGGCCATGAGCATAAACGCGATCGAAACGCTGCAGTTCAACTGCACCATCTGCCCATCCGAGTGCCTCCTGACCGTAGAGGTAGAGCGTGACGCAGACGGCGCCGTGGTAGAGGTGCGCTCCGTGACCGGCAACAGCTGCCCCCGCGGCGATAAGTTCGCGCATCAGGAGCTCACCTGCCCCATGCGCGTGCTCACCACCACCGTAGCCGTATCCGGCGGCGACGAGGCGCTACTGCCCGCGCGCACGGCCGAAGCCATCCCGCTCGAACCCCACGCCAAGGCGATGGACCTCATCCGCGGCCTAGTGGTCAAAGCCCCCATCCGCATGGGCGACGTAGTCCTCCCCAACCTCCTAGACACCGGTACCGACCTCATCGCCAGCATGGACATCGACTCTGCATAGGTAGCTCATTTGGGACGGGGCTCTTTTAGCTACCCCGCAATCCACCCCGCCCCTCCTCAATTGCGGTGGAATAGTTCCTGATTTCCGCCAAAACCCCGGCACCCAGGAACTATTCCACCGCAACTGTCCTTGGAATCGGTATTTAGTTTGTGCCTACTTTAGTGCCATTTCAAAACTATGCCGGATTACGGGGCTGATTCAGAGGCCCCCATCCATACCGGCAATTTTCGATTTTTGATAAGCCGTCTACCTGCGGTTTTAATTTCGCGATTTTTCCATGGTCAAGTAATACAGGTTCAGCCCCGTAATCCGCCATAGTTTTGAAAGCAGCCCATTTGGGGCGGGTCTCTTATGACTACTTTTGCCCGAATGCTCGCTAGGCTGGCCATGCCAAGAAGTGTCCCGAAGTGCCGGCATAAAAGAAACGTCCCTATCTGCCGGGCATGGGATACCATGGTGGCACCTTAGCGAAAGGATGTTTCATGGCACATGTCGATGACCAGCGCGTAGCGCGCGTGCTCGATGCGCTCGAGGCTCAACACCCCGGCGCGCAGCTGCTCGTAAACGACCCGTGGTCGATTTATTACCTGACCGGCTTTTATGCCGATATGTTCGAGCGTTTTTGCGGCGTGATGCTCGCACGCGGTAGCGAGCCCGTAATCTTGGTCAACGCGCTGCATCAGCTGCCCGAGTATGACAATGCCCGCGTCGCCTATCACACCGATACCGACGTCGTGACCGACGCCATCACACGCGAGGTCAATCCTGCCAAGCCCCTCGGCATCGACACCGTTATGCGCTCCGGCTTTTTGATGCCCCTCATGGAGCGTCATGCCACCAGCAAGTTCTTCCTGGGCGACTTTGCCGTCACCGCCGCACGCACCCACAAGGATGAAGCCGAGCAGGAGCTCATGCGCGCGTCCTCGACCGCTAACGACGCCGTGATGGCCGACGCAATCAAACTCGTCCACGAGGGCGTAACGGAGCGCGAAATTGCCGACCAGATGCTCGGCCTGTATCGCAAGCACGGCTGCGAGGGCTTTAGCTTTCCGCCCATCGTGAGCTTTGGCGCCAACGCCGGAGACCCGCATCACGAGCCCGACGACACCGTACTCAAGTGCGGTGACGTGGTGTTGTTCGACATAGGCGGACGTCGCCGCAACTACTGCTCGGACATGACGCGCACGTTCTTTTGGGGCGAGCCGGACGAGGAGACAGCGCGCATCTACGACATCGTGCGTCGCGCCAACGAGGCCGCCGAGGCGCTCATCGCACCGGGCGCGCGCATGTGCGACCTGGACCGCGCCGCGCGCGACGTGATTGAGGACGCTGGCTATGGCAAGTACTTCACGCATCGCCTGGGCCACTCAATCGGTCTGCAGGACCACGAACCAGGTGACGTTTCCCTTGTCAACGAGCAGGTCGTAGAGCCGGGCATGACGTTCTCCATCGAGCCAGGCATCTACCTCCCCGGCCGCACCGGCGTCCGCATCGAAGACCTTGCCCTGGTCACCGAGTCCGGCGTCGAGATCCTCAACGCCTACCCCCACGATCCAGTCCGCCTAGACTAGGCACGCAACCAAAGCTCCCCTAGAAGTTGCGGTAGAATAGTTCCTGGATGGGCTGCTAGAACCCAAAAATAGGAACTATTTCACCGCAACTGATGAGGGGATGGATTAACGGAGCAGGGCGGGCTAGCGCAGCAGCCCCGCCACTTCGCCGGCTAGGGTGATGGTGCCGGCGGCTACGAAGGGCTCGCCCGCGGCCTCGAAAGCTGCAAGGGCCTCGGACACGCTGGGGTACACGCCCGCGAGCTTATCAGCGTCCACCAGGGCAGCGAGCTCCTCTGCCGGCAGGGCGCGATCGGAATCGGTTTGCGTCACGACCACACGGGGGAACGCCGGAACAAGCACGTCGACGATGCCCGCCACGTCCTTATCGGCCAGCGCGGCGCACAGCAACGTAGGGCGATTCTCTGCGCACGGATCAATCTCGTCCAGTGCGCTCACAAAGTTCTCGCAGCTCTGGGGGTTATGGCAGGCGTCGATCAGCTTGAGTGGATCGGTTCCCAGCACATCAAAGCGACCCGGCGTGGGGCAGCCCATAAGCGAAGCGTCGAGCGCATCGTGGTCGAGCTCGCGGCCCAGATACCCCTCGCACAGCATAATCGCGCACGCGGCATTCTGCGGCTGATACGCCGGTTTAACCATCCTCGACGTATAGATCGCGCGCGGCGTGGTGCAGCTAAACTCCACCGTATCACCCACGTGTGCCGGAACCTTTGTTGTGGCATGGTTCACCACGAGCGGCACCACACCGCATTCGCGGCAACGGGCATCCATCACGCGCTGAACGCTCGCCTCGTGCGTACCCTCGCCCAAAACAACCAAACGCCCGGGTTTGATAACCGCAGCCTTCTCCCCCGCAATGGCCTCGAGCGTATCGCCAAGGACCTTCGTATGGTCGAGTCCAATGCCCGTAATGGCGACGGCCACGGGATCGGTCGCACTCGTAGCATCCCAGCGTCCGCCCATGCCAACCTCAAGCACGGCCACGTCCACGCAAGCCTCGGCAAACATAGTCAAACCGGCCACGGACAAAAGATCGAAGGGCGTAATAGCACGGAGCTCCTCGCCCGCCGCCTCACGACGTGCGTTGAGACGACGACCTGCCTCATACGCCGCAGAGACACCATGGGCAAAGACCTCGTCTGAGACGACCTTTCCATCAATCTCCATACGCTCGGGATAACGCACCAGATGAGGAGACGTAAAGAGCGCCGTCTTAAGGCCCTCACCACGAAGAATAGCAGCCGAGAATCGCGTCGTCGAGGTTTTTCCATTGGTACCGGCTATCTGGACGCAATCATAGAACTCGTCAGGACGACCAAGCTCATCGAGCATCTCGACGACAGTCTCGAGCAGCGGCATGGAATAGCGCGCAATCTTGCCCGTATCGGCCGCAAGTGCAACAGCCTCATCAAAAGAAAGTTCCGGAACCCCAAACGGCACCGAATACAACCCAGAACGCTTCGCCATAACCAAAGTCCCCTCAACATAAAAAGAGGCCCGTAAGCAACAACGAGCCCCTCCCATTCAAAATATCAGCCAAACACCGCTTGCAGCAGATTCAAGACCACAACCCTGTGGCCCTAACGCGCCAGATGCAAACAACCACGTAAACGAACTAGGAGCGGCCCGACGCTTTGCTCGATACAAGTTCCGCACGCAAAGGACAGCACATAATGTGCTGTCCGTCTTGCGCAGGACTGTCCGCAGTAGCGAGCAAAGCGTCGGGACGCGCCCCTCAGTAGGATCTACGAGAAGTCAGCAACCTGAGCAGTCAGTGCCGTCAGGATCTCCTTGAGCTCAGCTGCACGGTCCCTCTTCTTCTGGACCACCGCGGGCGCGGCCTTAGCCACAAAGCCCTCATTGGCCAGCGTCTTCTCGCAGCCGGCGAGCTCCTTCTGGGCCGCGGCGATCTCCTTTTCCAGGCGCGCCTTCTCGGCCGAAAGATCAACCTTGCCCTCGAGCACCACAAAGACCTCGACGCCGCTGTCGACCACAGCGATGCTCGCGGCCGGCTTCTCAACGTCGGTACCCATGACCAGCGAGGCGGTGTTGGCCAGCGGCTCAATCGTGGAGCGCAGGCTCTCGAGCTTCTCGATGTCCTCGGCACCGGCGCGCACGACCACGTCGAGCTCGGCCTTGGGGCTCAAGCGATAACGAGAGCGCGTGGCGCGAGCGGCGGAAACGACGGCGCGGCACAGCTCAAACGCGCGCTCGGCGCTCTCGTCGACATACTTGGCGTAGTCGGCGGGCTCCGGCCACTTGGCGATCATGAGCGCCTCGGCGCGGTCCACGTTGCCCTCGGCGTCCAGGTCGAGCACGCTCGCCGGCATGTTGTCCCAGATCTCCTCGGTGACAAACGGCATAAGCGGGTGCATCAGGCGAATGGAGGTATCGAGCACAAAGATCAGGTTGCGCTGAGCCTGCAGACGGCCCTCGCCCTTCAAGCGGGCCTTGGTGACCTCGACGTACCAGTCGCAGACCTCGTTCCAGAAGAACTGCTGCACGCCGCGGGCCATATCGCCAAAGGTGTAGTTCTCGATACCCTCGGTGACCATCTTCACGGCCTTGGCCAGGCGGCTGAACATCCAAGCGTCTGCCGGCGTCTCCACGACGGGCTCGCCGGGCGTGTAGCCCTCCATGTTCATGAGCAGGAAGCGGCTGGCGTTCCAGATCTTGGTCACAAACGACTTGGCCTGCTCGGTACGCGGACTGTCGATGAGCTTCTTGGTCTTCTTGTCAATGTTCGCGTCGAACTTGACGTCCTGGTTGTTGGTACACAGCGTCAGCAGGTTGTAGCGCATGGCGTCGGCACCGTACATGCCAATGAGGTCCATGGGGTCAACGCCGTTGCCCTTGGACTTGGACATGCGGCTGCCGTCCTTGGCCAGGATCGTCGGGTAGATGACGACGTCCTTAAACGGCACCTCGTCCAGGAAGTACAGCGAGCTCATGACCATGCGAGCGACCCACAGCGCGATGATGTCGCGCGCGGTGACGAGCGCCGTCGTGGGGTGATGCCCCTCGAGCAGCTCCGGCTTTTGCGGCCAGCCCTGCGTGGCGAAGGTCCACAGCTGCGAGCTGAACCAGGTGTCCAGCACGTTCTCGTCCTGATGCACGTGATGGCCGCCGCACTTGGGGCACACGTCGGTGTCCTCGGTAAGGGCGTCCTCCCAGCCGCAGTCCTCGCAGTAGAACACGGGGATGCGGTGGCCCCACCACAGCTGGCGCGAGATGCACCAGTCCTTGAGGTTCTCCATCCAGGTGGTGTAGGTCTGCGTCCAGCGCGCGGGGTGGAAGGTGACCTTGCCGGAGTTAACGGCGTCGAGCGCCGGCCCCTTGAGCTTGTCGACGGCCACAAACCACTGCTCGGACAGCCACGGCTCAAGCGCGGCGTCGCAACGGTAGCAGTGCATGACGGAGTGGTCGTGGTCCTCGACGTGATCGAGCAGGTCATGCTCCTCAAACCACTTGATGACGGCCTCACGGCACTCCTCGCGGGTCATGCCGGTGAACTCGCCGTAGCCCTCAACGACCACCGCGT
Source organism: uncultured Collinsella sp. (assembly GCA_905204415.1). Lineage (GTDB taxonomy): Bacteria > Actinomycetota > Coriobacteriia > Coriobacteriales > Coriobacteriaceae > Collinsella. The sequence continues at coordinate 6,754 of CAJKZP010000090.1, forward strand.
GCTCGTCGAAAATGTTGATCTGCGACAGGTCGTGGGCCTGACCCATAGCGTAATCGTTGGGGTCGTGAGCCGGGGTGACCTTGACAAAGCCGGAGCCAAAGTTGGCGTCGACATGCCAATCCTCAAAGATAGGAATCTCGCGGTTGACGATGGGGAGCTTGACGGTCTTACCCACAAAGGCGGCCTTCTCGGGGTCCTTCGGGGAGACGGCGACGCCCGTATCGCCGAGCATGGTCTCGGGGCGCGTGGTGGCGACGACGATGTAGTCCTGGCCGTTGACCGGCTCGGTCAGCGGGTAACGCAGGTGCCACAGGTGGCCCTTCTCGTCCTTGTACTCGGCCTCGTCGTCCGAGATGGCGGTAGTGCAGTTGGGGCACCAGTTGACGATGCGCTTGCCGCGATAGATCAGGCCGTCGTGATACCAGTCGCAGAACACCTTGCGCACGGCCTGGGCATAGTCCTCGTCCATGGTGAAGCGCTCGTTGTCGAAGTCGACAGAGCAGCCCATGCGCTTGATCTGCTCGACGATGATGCCGCCGTACTCATGGGTCCAGTCCCAGCATGCGTCGACAAACTTGTCGCGACCGATCTCCAGGCGGCTGATGCCCTCGCTCTTGAGCTTCTTGTCGACCTTGGTCTGCGTGGCGATACCGGCGTGGTCGGTGCCGAGCACCCAGCGCGTGGACTTGCCGCGCATGCGGGCCATGCGGATGATGGCGTCCTGGATGGAGTCATCGGTGGCGTGACCCATGTGGAGCTTGCCGGTTACGTTGGGAGGAGGAATGGTGACGGTGCAGTCGCCCACGCCCTCACGGCGCTTGTAGTAGCCGCCGTCGAGCCACTTTTGCAGAATCGCCGGCTCGTTGGTCGACGGATCGTAGTTCTTGGGCATTTCTTCCATATATCTCTCCCTGTCCCGCCGGGGAGGAATGTAGGCCCGATTTTCGCTCGGTCAGGTCCTGACTCGCTCGAAGACCACTTTAAGTGGTCTTCGGCTCGTGCGGAATCTACGAAAAACGGGCCTACATTCCTCCCCTTAGGTATCGATTACTTCAGTCTGTAATGACTTCGCTGAGGCTTAAACAAACACACAGAATAACACAGGTAGTTGGGGTTATTGCGCATATATAAAATAGCCTCCAACCGCAGGTGGTCAGAGGCTATTTGCAAACACGTTTTAAGCTGGTTTACCCGTAGATGCGCTGGGGCTGCTCTTCGCCCTTTACGGAGGCTTCGGTTACGATGACCTTGGAAACGCCCTCCTCACTGGGCAGGTCGAACATCGTCTGCTGCAGCACGTCCTCGCAGATGGAGCGCAGGCCGCGGGCGCCAGTCTTGCGGGCAAGCGCCATGCGGGCGATCTCGTGCAGGGCGGCGTCCTCAAACTCCAGGTCCACGTCCTCCAGCTGGAACATCTTGCGGTACTGACGCACCACGGCATTCTTGGGCTCGGTCAGGATCGACACCAGGTCGTCCTCGTCGAGCGCCTGCGTCTGGGTGACGACGGGCGTACGTCCCACAAACTCGGGGATCATGCCAAAGGCGTTGAGGTCCTGCGGGAGCACCTGACGCAGCAGGTCGTTCTCGTCGACCGACGTGGGGCCGGCGATCTCGGAGTTAAAGCCCACACCCTTGTTACCCACGCGATCGGCAATGATCTTGTCCAGGCCCACAAAGGCACCGCCGCAGATAAACAGGATGTTGGTCGTGTCGATCTGCAGCAGCTCCTGCTGGGGATGCTT
>CAJKZP010000091.1:0-8330 GCA_905204415.1 uncultured Collinsella sp.
GGTGGCGCTGCAGCACGCGGCGACGGGCGCGCTCGCGCGGGTCGGCGGTCAGGAATACCTTGACCTGCGCGTTGGGGAACACGACGGTGCCGATGTCGCGACCCTCGGCGACAATGTCGCGGTCCTCGGCGGCGCGGCGCTGGTGGATGAGCATGGCCGCGCGCACGCCCGGGTAGGCCGAGACCTTGGATACGTTGGCGTCGACCTGCGGGGTGCGGATGGCGGCTGAGGCGTCCTTACCGTCGATGGTCAGGCGCGTGTCCTCGCCGGTGCCGTTGGTAAAGCGAATCTCGATCTGCTTGGCGAGGGCGTCGATGGCCGCCTCGTCGTCCAGGTCGATGCCGCGGTCGAGCGCGGCGAAGGTAACGGCGCGATACATGGCGCCCGTGTCGAGCTTGTTAAAGCCCAACTGGCGGGCGATCTCCTTGGCGATGGTGGACTTGCCGGACCCGGCGGGGCCGTCGATGGCGACGATCATGCAATGCTTCCTTTCGGTGGTTGACGCACTGGTATGGGACGCAGGCGCTGGGGCGTGGCGGACTGACTAGCCCGTGTAGCGCTCGCGGTAGGTGTTGCGCTTGGGCGCGGAGCCGTGGCTGCCGTGGTGACGCGTGCGGGTCGCGGGGTTGACCGCTGTCGCGTTGGGGTCGCCCTGCTTGGAGCTGGCCTGCTTGGGCGGGATGCCGCCGGCCTTGAGAATCTGCACCTCGCGGTCGGTGAGCTCGCGCCACGAGCCCTTAGCCACGTCTTTGAGCTCCAGGCCGGCAAAGTTGCAGCGATGCAGGCGGATCACCGGATGGTGAATCTTGCTCAGCATGCGCTTGACCTGGTTCTTGCGGCCCTCGCGGATGATGACCTCCACGGCGGTGGTGCCGGGCTTGATGCCTTGCGGGGCTACGGCCTCGGCCTCGCGCGCGTTAATGACGCGGCAGATCGCCGGTTGGCATAGGCCGTCGTCGAGCTCGATGCCGCGGCGCAGCGGCGTGAGGTCGCGATCGGTCAGGTTGCCGTCCACCAGCGCCTGGTAGGTCTTGTAGACGTGCTTGCTGGGATGCAGCAGGTCCTGCGACAGGTCGCCGTCGGTGGTAAAGAGCAAAAGGCCCGTGGTGTCGCGGTCCAGGCGACCCACCGGAAAGAGGCCCGGAAATCGGTCGCGGGGAACCAGGTCCGCCACACAGGGGCGCTCCTGCGGATCGCTCATGGTGGTGAGGTAGCCAGTCGGCTTGTAGAGCATCAGGTACACGGCGCCCTGGTCGAGCTTAACGGGCATGCCGTCGACCTCGATGTGGTCGCGGTCCACATCGACCTTGGTGCCCAGCTCAGTCGCGACCTGGCCGTTGACGGTCACGCGGCCGGCAGTCATCAGGTCCTCCGAACCGCGGCGGCTCGCCACGCCCGCGCGCGCCAAAAAGCGCTGCAGGCGCATGGTGTGCGGGTAGACGGGCTGGGCGCCGCCTCTGGGCGCCGTAGCGCCCGCGGCGCGTGAGGTACGCGTCTCCCCTGCTTCGTTAGTCCTCGTCATGCTTGTCCTCCGGGGTGTCACCGGTGGGCAGAAGCTCCTCTTCATCGGTGTCCTCAACATCGGTATCGATCAGTTCGCGCTCTTCGTCCAGGTCCTCGGCCTGCTCCTCGAGCGTGGACTGAATGCTGCGGCCGCTCAGACGCTCGCGGATAAACTGTCGCGACTGCTCGTCGGGGGCAAACTGCTCCAGATCGGGCAGGTCGCGGGTGGAGCGCAGGCCGAACTTTTCCAAGAAGGCGTTGGTCGTGCCGTAGATGATGGCCTGACCGCGGTCGGGGTCTCGACCGAGCTCGCGCACCAGGCCCTTGTCCACGAGCGACGCGATGACGCCGTCGGAGTTGACGCCGCGGATGCCCTTAACCACCTCGCGCGTGACGGGCTGATGGTAGGCGATGACGGCCAGGGTCTCGAGCGCCGCCTGTGACAGCTTTTGCGTGTCCCAGCTCAGCACGTAGGCCTCGACCACGTCGTGGTAGGCGGGGTGCGTAAACAGGCGCCAGCCGCCGGCGACCTCGCGCAGCTGAAAGCCGCGGTTGGCCTCCTCGTACTCAACCTTGAGCTCGGCCAAAAGCGATGCGCACTCGCCCGGGGCGATATCCAGCGCTCCTGCCAGCGTGGGCGCGCTCACGGGGTCGCTCGACACCAGCAGCAGTGCCTCGAGGGCGCCTTTGGGGCTGTTTGCCTCTAGCGTGGAAAGGGTTGACATGGTTGGTCGCTCCTATTCGGTGAGCTCGGGGCCCTCGCCGGGCACGTATGCCTCGGCGCCCTCGACGCGGTTGATTTGAATGGTTCCGAAGATCTCGTCCTGGCTCAGCGTGAGCGAGCCGCGTTTGGCGAGCTCGAGCATGGCCAGGAAGGTGACGACGAGCTGCTCGGTTGTGGCGTCGCCGTCCAACAGCTCGCGGAAGGTGCAGGTTTGGTGCGCCATGGTAAAGCGGTCGACCGAGGCCACCGTCAGGTCGAGCGGCACGCGATGCGGTGCCACGTGCTCGGCCTCCAGCAGGAAGGTCTGGCGCTTGCCGTCCAGGTCGGCGCAGATGACGGCGAGGCCGCGTAGGGTAATGCCGGCCAGGTAGTCGGGCATGAGGCCCAAGAACTCGGGGTCGGGGCCGGCCACACGCGGGTGCATACGGCTTTCGGCCTGCATGCGGGCACCGAGGGCCGCAGCCGCGCCCTTAAACTGCTTGTAGGCAATCAGACGCTGGATCAGGACCTCGCGCAAGGCGTCGCCGTCGAGCGTGCTGAGCTCCTCGAGGTCTTCGTCGAACTCGTCATCGTCGTCTGACTTGCGCGGGGCTTCCTGGGGCACCAGCGAGGCGGCCTTGATGTCCAGAAGGGTTGCCGCGACCAGCAAAAAGTCGCTTGCTACGTCCAGGTCCAGCGCCTCGATGCGCTCGGCCTCGGCAAGGTACTGCTCGGCCACCTCGCTGATCGAGATGGCGCCGATATCAACTTTTTGACGGGTTACCAGCTGCAGCAGCAGGTCGAACGGTCCGCTGTAGACCTGCGTCGACACGCGATACGACATCTTCGACCTCCTTTGACGGCGCCTTCGCGGCGCGGTTTGGGTGCATGTTGCGACCGTTTTGTACGGTCGACCTGTAAGTTTACCCTAGATGCCGGCGATTGCGAAGTTGAGCAGCCACTCGGCCAGCGGATACACGGTAACGTCGAAATAGCGGCCGATTACGTCGATACCGGTCCACATGGGCAGCAAGTACAGCACCAGGATGAGGATGGGCATGGCGTATTGCTGCAGACGATAGTAGTTGGCGAGCGCCTTGCCCTTGAGGAACGGCACGATGATCGATGAGCCGTCGAGCGGCGGGATCGGGATGAGGTTAAAGAACGCGAGCGACAGGTTGACCACGATAAAGGCGGCGCCAAAGTTCATGATTTGGGAAGCCACGGCAAAGGACATGCTGGCGTAGAGGTTGCCGTATGCCGCGTGCATGAGGGCTGCCGCGAGGCATGCGAGTGCGATGTTCGAAGCGGGGCCGGCTGCGCTCACCAGGACCTCGTCGCGCTTGGGGTGCTTGAGGTTGTTGAGGTAGACGGGCACCGGCTTGGCAAAGGCGAACACCGGGCCGCCGGCGGCAAGCATCAGCAGCGGCAGGATGATGGTGCCAAACGGATCGACATGGTTGATCGGGTTGAGCGAAACGCGGCCGCGCGAACGGGCCGTCTTGTCGCCGAGAGCCCAAGCTGCGGCGGCGTGCGCGCTCTCGTGAATCACGATGCCGACGATGACGGCAACGGCGCTGGCGAGCAGGTTCATGAGGTAGCTACTGGACATGTCGACCCCCTAGCGGACGCGGCGCGAGGCGCGCGTGAGCAGGTAGTCGGCCACAAATAGGATGACGGCGACGATGGCGTAATCCAGACGGAACACGCCGCCAAAGGGCGATGTGATGACGCCGTAGCCGGCAATGGCGCTCGGCAGCGCGCGCGAAAGCTCGACGACAAAGCCAACGATCTGCAGCTTGGCGGTGAGGCCGCTAAAGCACAGCAGCACGGTCATCGCGCTCATGAAGATGCCGCAGATGCGACAGGCGATGGCGATGATGCTCATCGCCACGGCAGCGGCCTTACGAGAGTTCACGCGCGGTCTCCTCTTCGATCTGGGTGGAAAGCTCCAGCCATTCGTCCTCGAGCTTGGGCAGCTCTTGCTTAAGGCCGTTATATTCCCCCAGCGCGGCGTTGAACTTGTCCTGATCGGCATAAAGCTCTTCACTGGCCATCAATTCCATAAGCTCGTCATAGCGGGCGCGTTTTTTGTCGAGCTCCGTCTCGATCTTCTTGAGCTGGTTGCGCACGCCCTTGAGCTTTTTATTGAGCGCGGCGCGGGCTTGGGCCTCGGCGCGCTTTTGCTCCTTGGTCTTTTTGCCCTCGGCCGGCTTGGGGGCCGCAGCGGGGGTGTCGGCATGGGCGGCGCTGGCGGGTTTAGCGCTCTTGCCTGTGGCTGGCGCGCTCTCCCCTGCCGCCTCGGCGGCGGCGCGGGCAGCAAGGTCCTCGCGCTTGTAGAGGTAGTAGTCGTAGTCGCCGTCGTAGACCGTGACCTTGCCGTCGCGGATGTCGATTACGCGGTTGGCCACGGCGCGAACCAGGTGCTCGTCGTGGCTGATCAGCACGATGGTACCGGGGAAGTTTTGCAGGGCGTTCTCGAGCATGTCCACCGAGTCGATGTCCAGGTGGTTGGTGGGCTCGTCCAGGCAAAGGAGCGCCTCGGGGGCCACGAGCATCTTAGCCAGGGCCAGACGCGCCTTTTCACCGCCGGAAAGAACGCGTACCTGCTTTTCGATGGAATCGTTGTCGCTAAACAGGAAGGCGCCCAGCAGGCTGCGCTGCTGCGGCACGGTCCACTTGGGCGTAACGGTGTCGATCTCTTGCAGGACGGTGTTGGACTCGGTCATGCCCTCGAGCGCGTGCTGGGCGTAATAGGCCACGCCCACGTTGGTGCCCAGGTCGCGGGTGCCGGTGGTGGGCGGCTCCAGGCCGGCGAGGATCTTCATGAGCGTAGACTTGCCGGCACCGTTGGGACCGACGAGTGCCACGTGCTCACCGCGGTAGAGCTTGAGGTCGATGTCGCTGTAGATGTGCTTGTCGCCGTAGGACTTGGATACGCCCTCGAGGCCCACGACCATGTCGCCGGAGCGCGGCGGGTCGGGGAACTTAAAGTCGATGTGCTTGTGGCCCTCGGGCAGGATGACGAGCTCCTTTTTAATCTGCTCGATCTTGCGGATGCGCTCCTGCGCCTGGGCGGCCTTGGTGGGCTTATAGCGGAACTTGTCGACGAAGACCTGCATGTGGGCGATGTCGCGCTCCTGGGCGGCACGCTTGGCGCGCATCTGCTCCAGGTTGTCCTCGCGCTGTTTGAGGTAGCTGCTATAGTTGCCGATGTAGGTGGTCACGCGGCGGTTCTCGAGCGCGGCGACGTGGTCGACGCAGGCATCCATGAAGGCGCGGTCGTGGCTGACGATGAGCACGGCGCCGTCGTAGTTGGCGATAAAGCCGCGCAACCACTGGACGCTTTCGAGATCCAGGTGGTTGGTGGGCTCGTCCAGAAGCAGCAGGTCGGGGTGGCGCAGGAAGAGCTTTGCCAGCGCGATGCGCATCTGCCAGCCGCCCGAGAACTCGGAGCACGGGCGCTCAAAGTCGGTAACCTTGAAACCCAGGCCGGACAGGATCTTGCGGGCGTTGCTCTCGAGCTCGTAGCCGCCCAGGTGCTCAAAGCGGTCCTGGACCTGGCCGTACTCGTTAAGGAGCGTGTCGACGTCCTTGCCCTGCTCGGAGAGCTCGGTGATCTGGGCTTGCAGCTCGTTGGCGCGCTCGCCCATGCGGCGGATTTCCTTGGCGGCGGCCATGACCTCGGCAAGGATGGTGGTGTCCTTTTGCTCCAGGTTGGTTTCCTGCTCTAGGTAGCCCACCTGGCAGTCCTTGGCGTACTGGACCTGACCGGCGTCGGGGCTGTCGATGCCCATGATGATCTTGAGCATGGTGGTTTTGCCGGCGCCATTGGGTCCAACGAGCGCAAAGCGCTCGCCGGGGTTGATCTGGAAGGACGCGCCGCTAAAGAGGACGCGCGCGCCGAAGCTTTTTTCGATCTTGTCGACCAGGAGGATCATGGTGCCGCCTTTGACCTTGTGTGCCTATATGAAAAAAGGCCCCAACTTGCGTTGGAGCCTCATTCAATGCTCGGGTGGAGACGAGGGGGATCGAACCCCTGACCTCTTGACTGCCAGTCAAGCGCTCTCCCAGCTGAGCTACGCCCCCGTGCGATCAAGTACTATACGGGAACTCGGACGCTGATGCAAGGACAATTTCGGAAAAACTTTCGCCGGCCCCGGCGCGGGGGGCGCGGCCTGGCCGCGGTTGCAGACGCGGGAACGGGCGGCGAAGCCCCGCGATGCCCTTATCCGCCCGCGGGGCGCGCCCCGCAGGCGGCGGCGAGGCCGCCGGCCACCTCTCCGGCGCCCTCGGGACATCTCGAGTCCCGCCGCCCGCCGTTTTTCGCTTTCGCGGCGCGGGCCGCCACTCGCCCAACGGCCATCCCGCCGGCGCCGGGCCCATTGTCGGGGCCAACCGCGCCCCCGCCCGCCCGGCGATTCCAAAACCATGCCGGTTTACGGGGCTAGGCCGGCAACCCCCGAGCATGACGTAATCGGCAAAAACAAAACCGCAGGTAGACGACTCTCGCATTCCGTGAAATGCAGGGTATGGACGGCCGGTCCGGGTCCGGCCCCGTAATCCGGCATAGTTTTGGAATGATGCTAGTTCACTGGCAGGCAAACTAGGTAGTTCTAGTACCTTGTCGCCGACTAATTCCCGATTTCCAACCAGTTGCACAAAACATTTGCCCGCAGTCGCGTCTCGGCGTGCCTCATTGCCCCGGTTTTGGCTTTATATCGAACCCCCAAGCGATTGCAGACGCTTTTGACTATGGCGTCTAGCTGCTTTTTGTCGTTAAGCATATTGTGGGTTACCAGGAACACGTCGAAACCCATGCTCTGCAGCGCAGTCATGCGCTCCGCATCGTGGTTAAGTACCGCGCCTGATCCATGGATGACTTCACCTTGGATCTCGATAATTACCGCCTTCATTAGGATTGGGTTTACGATCACGATATCGCCGTAGCAAACCTTTTGACCTGCGATGCTTTGGGCCGCTACGGATAGAGGGGTTAAATCGTTGAGGTACACGTATCTGAATCCTGCACCACCTAGACGTCGAGAGCGGCTTAGAAGCATTACCCCCGCGACCTCGAGTGGAGATGCAGCAATGCCGATAACTTGTTGAGCGGCATCATAAAACTGCTTTCCCCACATTTGACTTTTGACCTTGTCGGCGAATCGATGCAGGTCGCTCAGTTCGATGAGCGGCTTTCTCATCCAAAGAGAAGTACCTTTGAGTTTTGTAACCTCTCTCCCATCTTCACGCTTATTCGTTTGGCCTTCATTATCTGGGGCTTTTACGGTTGCGCGGGCGTAAACTCGTTTCCAAGGTACCTCGTCTTCGCCTTCTCCAAGTTCGGACAGATCCAGCGTGCCGGAATTGCGATTCTCCTCTGCCGCCATTTTTAACTGCATTTCGGCAGCGGGAGTCGGCTCGAAAACAGAAACCCAGCCGCAAAGTTCGTACATAGCCAACACGAGATCTATTTGAGATACAAAGCGTGTCATTGTGAATAACGTGTTAAGCGGGTTGGTGACACTAAAGCCTAAAGGAGTGTCGATTGTGGTGCCGGCATCCGATATCCCTTCCCATCGAATAGTGGAGCGCAATCCCGAGTGGTGATTACAGCAACCAGGCGAAGCAACAGCAATAATCGGGGTCTTGAGGACGTCGACTACGAAAGGGGCTTGGGATAGAGCTCGCCAGCCGTCTTCGGCGTTAGGTAGGCGCGGGTAAAGGTCGCGCACTTGCGGTGGGCAGCGCCAGTAGCGGAATGCGGTGTTTGCGCAGACGATTTCGTCCATGAGGGCCTCCCCTGGTATCGGTCCCAGGCCGTGTGGATTGCGGACATGGCCGATTATCTACCGGGGCATCATGCGGGTAAGTACCGGAAGCAAACCAAAAGCTTGACGAGTTCCGCCGAAAAACCGTCGTGTGATAGAAATCCGCTGGAAGGCGCTCTGGGCATGTGGTCCATGTCTCCATATTTGCGCTCGCATCATATGGGGAATTCAATGAAAATACGCATGCGTTTTATACAAAACGAGCAATGGCGTCAGCAAAAAGGGTTCGATAAAAAAAGGCTCTTCGGTGGTTTCTGTGGGAGAGATTCCGGCATAGGCCCAGCTCAGCGGGC
>CAJKZP010000092.1:0-8145 GCA_905204415.1 uncultured Collinsella sp.
CAAAACCATTGATTTTATTAGCTTTTTGCCGCTATCGCTATCACACCTCATTATTCCAGCGGCCCGGATTTCAAGCCATGCTTGCAGACATTGAAGCCGGGAAAGTCGGCACCGTCATAGTCAAGGACATGAGCAGGCTGGGGCGTAATTACTTGCAGGTGGGATTTTACACGGAAATGCTGTTCCCTCAAAAGGGCGTGCGTTTTATCGCTGTCAATGACAACGTGGACAGCGCAAACGGCGGCATGGACAATGATTTTACCCCTCTGCGGAACTTATTTAACGAATGGCTGGTGAGAGATACGAGCAAGAAAATCAAGGCAGTAAAGAAAGCAAAAGGCATGAGCGGCAAGCCTGTAACCAGCAAGCCAGTCTATGGCTATCTCATGGACAAGGACGAGAACTATATCGTTGACGAGGAAGCCGCCCCGGTTGTCCGGCAGATTTACCAGCTTTGCCTTGCGGGAAATGGCCCGACCAAGATTGCCCGTATGCTGACGGAGCAGCAAATCCCCACGCCGGGGACGCTGGAATACCGCAGGACGGGCAGCACCCGACGCTACCACCCCGGCTATGAGTGCAAGTGGGCGACAAACACCGTCGTCCATCTGCTGGAAAACCGGGAGTACACTGGCTGTCTGGTAAACTTCAAGACGGAGAAGCCCTCTTACAAGGTCAAGCACAGCGTTGAGAACCCCATCGAGAAGCAGGCTATCTTCCCAAATCACCATGAGCCGATTATCGACACGGAAACATGGGAGCGTGTGCAGGAGTTACGCAAGCAGCGAAAACGCCCGAACCGCTATGATGAAGTGGGGCTGTTCTCTGGTATGCTGTTCTGCGCCGACTGCGGCCATGTGCTGTATCAGCAGCGGTATCAGAACAAGAACCGCAAGCAGGACTGTTATATCTGCGGCAGCTACAAGAAGCGTACCCGTGACTGTACGGCACACTTTATCCGCACCGACCTTTTGACGGCGGGCGTGCTTTCCAATCTCCGGCAAGTGACGGAATACGCCGCCAGGCATGAGAGCCGCTTTGTAAAGCTGCTCATCCAGCAGAACGAAATCGGCGGCAAGAGAAAGACCGCCGCAGCCACGAAGCAGCTTGAACAGGCCCAGACACGCATTGCCGAAGTGAACCGCATTATCAAGCGGCTGTATGAGGACAATGTAAGCGGCAAAATCAGCGACGAGCGTTTCATGGAGCTGTCGGCGGACTATGAGCAGGAGCAGCGGGAACTGAAAGACCGGGCTGCCGCTTTGCAGGAGGAACTTTCCAAGTCGCAGGCCGCCACCGTCAACGCCGAGAAATTCATGGGGATTGTGAGAAAGCACCTTGCTTTTGAAGAATTGACCCCCACCCTCTTGCGGGAAATGATTGAGAAAATCGTCGTGCATGAGTGCAGCTATGACGAGAACGGCACCCGCAGGCAGGACATTGAGATTTATTACAGCTTTGTCGGCAAGATAGACTTGCCGGAAGCCTAACGCCTGACCTATCCGACACAGCCCTAAGTGCCGGATAGGAACGGCAAAATTTTTTACACTTCTATTACTTCTTTATCGCACATTAGCAGATTCGCAAGGGTTATCAGGCGCTGAAGTAGTTTCGTCGGTTTCGGTCCATCGAAATAGCCCTTTCCGTCAAATAGAGATACGAGCTCCTTGGCGCCTTCCTGGCTGTGACCCACTTCTTTGTAAAACATGATTGAAGTTGGAGCCATTCCATCATATTTGAGCTCTGTTAGGAAACGCTTGATGCAAGGGACGCTGTCGCCGTTTGGGCCAAACCAAATGCGGTTATCCTGGAGTCTCTCGCGAAACGCGTTTCGCGAGAGCCTCCAGCAGCGTCCTGCTGGAGGCTCTACAACACGCCCCGAGGGCGTTGTGATTGGATAGTCGGAATCTGGGCTGTAAGTCTTTACACTGAGGTCGCTTGGCTTCCAAACGCCTCGAGGGTCGTTGTCTGGATTCTTGTAGCGGGCGTTTGCCTCGTCTGTTCTCGGCAGGCGTCCAATCACAAAGCGCTCAATGGATTTGGCGTATACGAGAACATAATCATGGCTATTTGAAACGTATTTGGCGTCATTCTTGGGCGAGTAAGCTCGTTCCCAGATTAGCTGAGAAACGAAATTTGCCTCTCCGAACACCTCGTCACAGAGGATGCGCAAATTGCGGTCTTCGTTATCGTCAATCGAAATGAAAATGACGCCATCGTCGGTTAGGAGCTCTCGAGCCAGTCTCAACCTAGGGTACATCATCGAGCACCAGTCGCTATGGTAGCGGCCACTTGTGTCGGCGTTGGACTGGCCGGCGAGTCCCGCCTGCTCCTTATAGTTATCGACAGAGTTGCCGAAATTGTCCTTGTAGACAAAGTCGTGACCCGTGTTGTAGGGTGGGTCGATGTAGATCATCTTGACCTTGCCGTGGTAGCCGCGCTGTAGGAGCTTCAGCACCTCGAGATTGTCGCCTTCGATATAAATGTTGTCCGAGTCGAAGGACCCATCCTCTCCATCGCGGCTGCGGCTTTTCTCGATACGGGGACGCAAAGTAGCAGTGCTGGACATCTGCGACTGGCGGATGGCATCGGCCTTGCCGGGCCACGTGAACGCATAGCGCTCCAGGCCCTCGTCTACCTCGTCGCCAAGCTCCAGCCGCAGTTTGTCGAAGTCGATTCCGCTCTCGGAGAACACTTCGGGCATCAGCTCCTTGAGCTTATTCAGGCGGTCGTCAATAAGACTCTCCGATTCAAGAGTCATCTTTTCTATCTCGCCCATGAGGTCTCCTCCTAGGAAAGTTGAGATTTGATTAGTTGAACTATGTAGGGCATGGCGGCAATAAAAACGTCGGTGCCCTTGCCGGCAAGCCAGCTCAGGAGTTTGTCAAGCTTGCTGCCCCGTTTGCTTTTATCTTTTGTGTTGAGATCGCCCATCATCCCTTTGAGCAGCGTCTTCTCGTCATCGGAAAGCGTTGTCTCTGGCAATTTGTCAATCTGTTCAAAGGTTGCCTCTAACGTGACCTGTACGTTGCTCGTGGCGGATGCCGTGAGGCTGACGCTAGCGCCCTGCGCTTCGGCGATTTTCAGCTTACGGAGCTCCTCATCACGGAAATGCTTCAGTTTGTCGATACGTAGTTGCGTCTGTTCATCGTTGAAATCATTGCGATTGGAAGACCCATAGGAATAGGAGGCTAGTCCGTCCGTGTAGGAGTCGTAGCCCCTCGCGTTTGCGTAGACGTAGTCGATTGAGTCGTATACGGCTTTGAGCTCGTCGTCTTTCACGCCCTCTTCAAGAGCTTGCTCCAGTCTCCTGATATGCTGCGTTATAGTTGCGCAGAATGCGGCACCGAACGCTTTGTCGTCTGAGTCTTCCCGCTTTAGGCGCAGCTTCTGGAGAATCATCCCTAGGTCGCTTTTCGAGTAGCGAAATGAGCTTGAGGAATTGATATATTTTAAAGCCTCGGGGTTAGTGTAGTCGAGGTCGAAGACCTGCATGATTTCACGGCAGAGCGCATCAACATCCTCATCTGCAGCATCACTCAAAAGGCGCGCCGCTCGCAAAATATACTCATCTAGAACGGCCATTGCAGATCTCCTTTATCTCATCGGCGACCGCCCTCAGGCGTCGCTCCTCTTCCTTCATTTCCATCCTCAGCTTCGCGGACTCGTTGAGCGTTATGTCCTTCGACCGCCGCTGCTCCTTCAGCCGCTTGACGGAGGCTCCCATCTCATCGTAGCGCGACGTGAGGGCGATCAGCTTTTCCCGGTCTCGAGCGGGGCATACGGGGTAGAACCCCAGGCCGCCAATCGCGCGGGACAGCGCTACGGTGCGCGACAGGTCGACCAGGTACTCCCAGAGGTCGCCCTGCGAGAGCCGCCCGAATGCCAGCGCGCCTAGGAAGTCCGCGTATTCTGAACGGCCAGGATCGAACGCGCCCGTCGACTCGACTCGGTCGACGACCGTCGCGCCCTGCTCGGCCTGGCTCCTCCGCGTGAGGGCGACCGATATGCACGCGCAGCCGCCCGCCTCGACCAGGAGCACCGTCGGGTTCGGGAAGCACTTGTGCACGAGCTCCGCCACCTCGGCCACCGCCATGGTCCCGGCTGTCATCTCGCAACGGAGGAAGACGACGCTCTGCACGTTGCGCTCGTCGTCCTCGTACGGCGGGATGCGCGTCGTGGACTTCTGGACCGTGGCGAAGTGCTCGAGGCGCGCGACCTTGTCGAGCCTCTTCTGCTCGGTCTTGGTGAGCATGGCCTGCTTGACGAGCACCGTCTTGGGAATGCGGCGGCATCCCGCGAGCGCCGCTTCGGGCAGGCGCAGGATTCCGTTCCAGTCGATGCCGCTCATCGCAGCACCGCGAAACATACCAGCGAGTAGTCGTTGAAGCCCATGACGGTGCCGCTGCCGACCTCTCCCAGGCTGAACAGGCTCTCGATGCCTTTGTCCTGCTGCGTTCCGGTGATGGCCGCAACGACATCGTCAAGCAGGTCGGTGTAGGCGTCCATCCTCGTCCCGTCGCGGGTCTCGCGGTTGAACTCGCGGCACAGCTCGGCGATGGGCTCGGGATGCCCAGAGCAGACGGCGCGCATGATGTCGAGCGCCGGCTTGGGCTGGGTGTGCTTCGTCATGACCTCGCCGTCGGCCGACACGTACACCACGTAGTACGGGAAGACAGGGTTCGTGTCCCTGGGATCGTTGCCCTCGTCGTTCTGCTTGAGGCAGAAGACCACGCCTGGCTTCACGTCGCTGCGAAGCTCGTCGGGGATGGGGGCCACGGCGTGCAGTCCCGCCGGCGAGTTCTCCAACGCGCCGGGATGCTCCTTGGCGTAGCGCTGGAGCTCCACGCGGAAGTCGTCGAAGGCGAAATCCGTGATCGAGATGCCGCCCGAGATGTCCTCGAGGTCGAGCACCTCGCTCTTGAGCTGCTGGAGCTGCCGGCGACGGTACTTGAGGTCGTTCATCTCTCCATTGCCCTTGGCCTCCAGCACGTTCTCCTCGCCGGTTGCCGACGCGTCGAGCAGCGCCATGCGCCCCTTCACGCGGCCCTCGAGCTGGATGTACTCGTCGAGCGCGATGTCCGGCCAGAAGTTGACCAGCTGGATCTGGGAGTTCTTCGATCCCAGGCGGTCGATGCGGCCGAAGCGCTGGATGATGCGCACGGGGTTCCAGTGGATGTCGTAGTTCACCAGGCAGTCGCAGTCCTGCAGGTTCTGGCCCTCGGAGATGCAGTCCGTCGCGAAGACGACGTCGATCTCGCCGAGCTCCCGCTGGCTCTCCGGCAGCTCCTTTGAGACGGGAGAGAACCTCGCGAGGATGTTCTCGAAGGTGGTCCTGGGAAGCTTCAGCGAGTAGGTCCGGTTGGAGCTGCCCGCCACCTCGGCGCACTCGATTCCGAGCTCGCGCTTCAGCCAGGGCGCCAGCTGCTCGAAAAGGTACGCCGTCGTGTCGGCGAACGCGCTGAACACCAGCACCTTGCGGTTGCCGGGGTTGTACGGCTCGCTGACCTTGCCCGCGATGAAGTCGCGCAGCTTCACGAGCTTGGCGTCGCGCTCGGGCGTCACCGCGTCGGCATAGGTTAGCAGGGCCCGGAGCACCTGGATGTCGAAGTCGAGGTCCTGGCCCAGGCGCAGGGCGTCGACGTCTCGCGGGTCGACTCGCACCTTGCCGCCGGCCTCGAACTCCTCGGCATCGTCGTCGTCGAACCCGTCCTCGAGGCCCTCGGTGCCGTAGGCGACCCCCGACGCGTCGGCGTCGAGCCTCGCGCGCAGGTCGACGCAGCCGTCGAGGATTCGTCGCAGCGTGATGCGGAAGCTGTTCACGGAGGACTCCATGCGCTTGAGGACGTTGACGCGCATGAGGTTGGCCACCGCCGTCGTGCGGTGGACCTGGCTCTCGAAGTCCTTGCCCCACGTGTCCCCGTAGCGGTCCTCGTACTTGCGGCGCTGGTCGGCGCGCACGTAGGAGAGCACCTGGTACTGGGCGAACGTGAGCTGGGCGATCATGTCGTTGAGCTCGGCGATCGGCGGCAGCTCGCCTTCTAGGTCGATGGGCGTCTGGAACGACAGGGGCGGCCGGCGCGCCGGGAAGGTACCGCTCGCGGCGCCGTAGTACTTCGTGATGTGCTTGCGGCTGCGCGCGATGGTCAGCACGTCGAGCAGCTTGAAGTAGTCGGCGTTCACCGCGTTCACGAAGCTCTCGGTCGTGCGCTCGGAGTCGGAGAGCTTGCTCCACTCGTTGAACCTCTGCTGGGCGACGCGCGTCACGTGGGTGATCGACGGGATGCCGTCGGTATCGGCGAGGTACGCGTCGTCTCCCTCGGTGATGAGCTCGATCTGGTTTCGCAGGTCGAGCAGGCGGTTGTTCACCGGGGTGGCAGAGAGCATGAGCACCTTCGTGCGCTGGCCCGACTTGATGACGTCCTCGATGAGGCGCGTGTAGCGGTCGGTCTTGTCCGCGTCGGTGCTCTTGTTCCTGAAGTTGTGGCTCTCGTCGATGACGAGGAGGTCGAAGTGGCCCCAGCGCAGGTGCTCGAGGTCCACCTCGCCGCTCATGCCGTGGTAGCGCGACAGGTCGGTGTGGTTGAGCACCGTGTAGCTGAAGCGGTCGTCGGCCAGCGGGTTGCGGTCGTCGTTGTCCTGCGTCCACAGGGTCCAGTTGTCCCGCAGGCGCTTCGGGCACAGCACGAGGATGCGGTCGTTGCGCTCCTGGTAGTACTTCATGACGGCGAGCGCCTCGTAGGTCTTGCCCAGGCCCACCGAGTCGGCGATGATGCAGCCCTTGTACTTCTCCAGCTTGCGGATGGCGCCCACGACGGCGTCCTTCTGGAAGTCGTAGAGCTTGCTCCAGACCACGGACTCCTCGAACTTGAGGCCGGGGCGGATGCCGTTGTCCTCGTCGTCCTCCATGAAGTCGCGGAACAGGTGGTACAGGGTCAGGAAATAGATGAACTCGGGCGGGTTCTCGCGGTAGAGCGTCTCGACCTGGGCGGCCACCTGCGCGGTGACCTCCTCGACCATGGCAGGGTTGTCCCAGACCGACTCGAACATCATCTTGAGGCCGACGGCCTCGGTCGCGTTCTCGAAATGGCTCACGCAGGTCACGGTTCCCGGACGGCGCTCGTAGCCGAGGCCCTCCTGCGTGAAGTTCGCGGCGGCGCCCATGAAGGCGTGGTCGTTGCCTGAGGGGTTCTCCACGACGTAGGTGCCGCCCGGCTGGATGGCGCCGGACGTCTTGGCGGACTTGAAGACGCCCTTCTCGCGGATCCACTCGGCGCATTCGCGGGCGAGCGCGCGCTGGTTGAGGTTGTTGCGCAGCGTGAGCTCGAGCCCCGAGCCGCCGACGCCGACCTCGCGCGCGGCGGGCTACCTCGAACTCGCGCGGCTCCTTCGAGTCGGCCATGCGCTTGATGAAGGTGGGCTCGCTGAACAGGAAGCGCACCTCGTCGACCTTGGAGAGCTCCTCTTTGAGCTCCCCGTAGGCGAACACGGTGAAATACGAGCTGATTATCGACAGCTTCGCGCCGTCGTCGATGGATTCGCCGAGGGCGTCTCCCAGGCGCTCCGCGCCGACGTTGCTTAGCGACTTCACGCCTCTATGCCCCCTTTTTCGCGAGCTCTTCGATCATGCAGGTGCG
The DNA here is from genome assembly GCA_905204415.1 of uncultured Collinsella sp. Lineage (GTDB taxonomy): Bacteria > Actinomycetota > Coriobacteriia > Coriobacteriales > Coriobacteriaceae > Collinsella. The sequence goes on from CAJKZP010000092.1 coordinate 7,638, forward strand.
CACGAAGGCGGAGAAGCTCATGCCCCGCAGGGCCGCCTCCTCCTTCGCCGCGTCGCGCAGGGTGTCGGGGATGCGCAGGGTCACGGAGACCTGGTCGCCGTCCACCAGGAAGCTTCTGATCTCGGTCTCGTCGGGGTTGCTCTTGATGAGCTCCTTGTAGCTGTCGGGCATCTGCGCTCCCATCGCTCGAAATGCAATACAAATGCGTTTGCAGCATTATAACGCGGCGGCACGCGGCGGCACTGGGAATGCGAGGACGGCCGATGTCCAGGCTTTATATGAGCGTGGGCGGCGATGGACGCCCTGATCGGGCTTGGATGGCCGCTTTCGTTCGGGTCCTCATCTCTCGTTTTCGCGAGGTTTGGCGTTTGCCCGCTCCTCGGCGTAGAGAACCTCGTTCTGAGCCTCCAAGATTCGCGCGGCGTCGCCGATGCGCTCGGCGCACCTCTCGCTTATCGACTTCAGGGCCAGGATCCCCTCGACGTCGAGAGGGTCCAGCTGGTCGGCG
>CAJKZP010000093.1:0-8096 GCA_905204415.1 uncultured Collinsella sp.
TCTCGGCCTCGCGCGCAGCCTCCGCGGCCGCCTCGCGTGCCTTTTCGGCAACAAACGCCGCAGCAGAGGTATCGAGCTGCACCGTTGCATGCGTGCGCGTGGGTGCCGCGACCTCGCCGGCGTGCATCACGATAACGCCGCAGGTGCTCGTCGCGACAAACTCGACCATCTTGGGGTCGGTGAAGCCCGTCACGTCGTTGACGATCGAGGCGCCGCAGCGCACGGCCGCCTTGGCAACCGCCACGTGGCGCGTGTCGATCGAGACAATGGCGCCCTCTTTGGCCAGCGCGCGCACCACGGGAAGCACGCGGCGAGCCTCCTCGTCGGGGTTGACCGGGGTAAATCCGGGGCGCGTGGACTCGCCGCCCACGTCGATGATATCGGCGCCGGCATCGAGCATCGCCAGGCCGTACTGGATGGCGGCATCCGGGTCGAAGTGCTCCCCGCCATCGCTAAACGAATCGGGCGTCACGTTGAGGACGCCCATGATGCGCGGGCGGTCAAAGCTGAGCTCGTACTTTCCGCACCGCCATGTCTTGCTATCGTTCGCCATGAACATCCTCCTAAAATGCCCGCGCCGCCGCGCCTGGGCGCTGGCGGCGGGGTCGCTTTGCAATCAGTCTTTCTATTGTATCCGCGCACACTGGCTAGAACGCAAACGCGGCCGCGATGTCGCAAGAAATCAGCAGGTCGGCATTTGCATCCTGATCGGTGGGAGCAAGATTGCAAATGGCCAGCGTATCGCCGGTAAAGTAGCGCGTAAGGCCCGCCGCCGGATACACCACGAGCGAGGTCCCGCCCACAATAAGGGCATCGGCCGCGGCGATGGCGGCAACAGCGCCGGTCAGTACATGCTCGTCGAGCGGCTCCTCGTAGAGCACCACATCGGGCTTAATGCGCCCGCCGCACGCAGGACACACGGGCACACCCGCGGCGTTCTCGTGCCCGCGCGAGCAAATCCACTCGGCGCTATAGACCGCGCCGCACGACTGGCAAATGTTGCGATGGACCGATCCGTGCAGTTCGAACACGCGCTGCGAGCCTGCCATCTGATGCAGACCGTCGATATTTTGCGTCACCACGGCATTTAGTCTGCCGGCGCGTTCCAGCTCGGCCAGCTTGGTGTGGCAGCGGTTGGGCTTGGCGCCAAGCGCGATCATCTTGGTGCGGTAGAAGTCGAAGAACTCGGCCGGATGTGCCTCGTAAAAGCTATGCGAAAGCATGGTCTCGGGCGGGTAGGCAAACTGCTGATGATACAGGCCGTCCACGCTGCGGAAATCGGGGATGCCACTCGCCGTGGAAACACCCGCGCCGCCAAAGAAGACCACGCGCTTGTGGGTATTGAACAGCTCCGCCAGCGCAGCGGAGGCCCATCTGGGATCCGATATTGCCTGCGTCATGTGTGTCCTCCGTCCTTGCCACCGGGGCGGCGGCGTTTGCGCCGTCGCTCGCGGACTCCGCCCCGCTCGTGTTGCGCTAATCTTAAGCCTGCCAACCCCGTCGAAAGGACACCATGCCTCAGACTTACACGTTTGCCTCTTGGAACGTTAACGGCCTGCGCGCCGTGCTCAAAAAAGACCCGAGCTTTATCCAAATCGCGCAGGAACTCGACGTCGACATCCTGGCGCTGCAGGAAACCAAGCTGCAGGAAGGCCAAGTCGATATCGACATGCCCGGCTACCACCAAACCTGGAGCTACGCCGAGCGCAAGGGCTATTCGGGCACCGCGGTCTTTAGCCGCCAGGAACCGCTGCGCGTGTTGCACGCCGACGCGCTGCTGCCTTACGCCGGCAAGGGCGATGCAGCCGAGCTCGTCGCCCAAGCCGCGACCGAGGGCCGCGTCTGCGCACTCGAGTTTGACAAGTTTTGGTTTGTGGATGTCTACACGCCCAACGCGCAAAACGAGCTCGTCCGCATCGACGTGCGCATGGCCTGGGACGACGCCTATCGCGGCTTTCTGAGCGCACTCGAGCGCGAGACCGGCAAACCCGTCGTAACCTGCGGTGACTTTAACGTGGCGCACGAGGAGATCGACCTCAAGAACCCCAAATCCAACCGCGGCAACGCAGGCTTTTCGGACGAGGAACGCGGCAAGTTTACCGAGCTGCTCAACGCCGGCTTCACCGATACCTGGCGCGCGGCAAACCCCGACGTCGAGGGCGTCTACAGCTGGTGGAGCTACCGTTTTAATGCACGCAAGAACAACGCCGGCTGGCGCATCGACTACTTCCTGGTAAGCAATTCAATCGCCGGCAACGTGCGCGACACCGGCATCCGCGGCGACATCTTTGGCAGCGACCACTGCCCTGTCACTCTCACGCTGGAGCTCTAGCCCCAACGATTCCCCGGGGACGAAGGAAGGCGGACCATTTTTGGGTCTCGTGGGGGCACCCGCATGATCCCCCCGCCACGAAACGCGCCCATCTACTACGTTTAAGCCACCACCCTCAACCACAACGAGCAGCGCAAAAAGAAAACCGCAGGTAGAAAGCCTGCGGTTTTTAATAAAACGCGGGTATGGTTGGAGGTATCGGGTCAAACGTAGTAGATGGCCCGGTTTCGTGGCGAGCACCCCCCAACGACCCCTTAGGGACGGAGGAAACGGATCATTTTGGCTCCTAGGGCCCGCGGCGACCGTCATATGAGTCGGCCCGCTTCAAAACTATGCCGGTTTACGGGGCTGAATCGCGAGCCCCCAACCATACGCAGCTTGGGAAAAATAAAACCGCAGGTAGACGGCTCGCCTATTTTCGAAAAATGACGGTATGGTCGGCCTATGCCAATCTGGCCCCGTAAACCGGCATAGTTTTGAAATGGCACCGCAGCAGTATTGGTTCTTGCTCCAGCACAACCTGCCCTACAGTCCGTATTTCACGACAACACGGTTGATGCGGCGGCACCAGGGCTTGTACAGGGCGGCCAAGAACACACAGGTCGCGAGACCGTGCGTGATATCGAACGGCACCGCCGTGACAAGACGCGCCATGGCGCCCGCCCACGTGAGCGGCTGCACAAAGCCGATGATGTCGTAGGCGTTGATTACAACTCCATAGAGCAGGCCCGACGCAAAGCCGTAGGTCAGCAGCGCCGGCATGCGCACGGTGCCATCGGCGCGATCAAAAGCGCCCGCATGCGCCAGCGCGCCGCCAACATAGCCAACCAGGCCCCAGGCATACATCTGCCACGGCGTCCACATGCCCTGCCCAAAAAAGAAATTGCTGGTCAGCGCCGCCAGCGCGCCGACCATAAAGCCGTTACGACGACCGAGTGTCGCCCCGGCGATAATGGCGATGGCGCTCACGGGTTTAAAGTCGGGAATGGGGCCAAACAAGATGCGCCCCGCCGCGGCCAACGCCGCCAAAACCAGCGTTGGCATAATCTGGCGCAGGCCAGGTCGCGACGCCTCGTAGCCCGCAAAGAACAGCGCGAGCACCAGCGCCACCACGACAAGCATGGCAAGCGCCGCCTGCTCAACGCCCGCCAGCAACGCCGCAGCCATCACCGCTGGCACCGCCAGCAGCAGCGGGATCTCCAGTTTTGCGAGTAGGCGCGCGACGCGATAATCCGTCATCCCATCACGCCCTATAAAACACGTTGTCGGCAAAGAAGTCGGCCGGCGGCTCCATGCAGGCAATCTCACCGTCAAACATCATGGCAATGTCATCGGCAACCTGCTCGGCAAAATCCAGATCGTGCGTGGCCATGATGACGGTACCGCCAGCCTCCGCATGGTCACGCAAGGCGCGGGCGATGATGCGACGGCTAGCCAAGTCCAAGCCCTTGGTGGGCTCATCGAGCAATAGCAGTTCGGGGCCAATCAGCAGCAGTTTTGCCAATGCAAGCAGTTGACGCTGTCCGCCCGAAAGATCGTACGGGTGGCGCCCATCCAGGCCCGACAGCCCCAGGCTCGCCGCGCGCTCCCGCGCCGCAGCCTCGTCATATCCGCAGGTCGAAGCCCATTCCATCAGCTCGTCGCGCACCGTCTCGGCAACCAGCAACGCCTTGGGATTCTGAGGCAGCAGTGCCGCCGAGGCCGCCCCGCGCTCCATATGCCCACGTTGCAACTTGACCGTCTTGGCTAGCACCGAAAGCATTGTCGACTTGCCGCAGCCGTTGCCGCCAACAACCGCATGCACTGCGCCAGCCGAGAACGCCGCATCGAGTCCGCGCAGCACCCAGCCGGACGCTCGATCGTATCGAAACCAGCTCCCTGCCAGGGTGGTAGCCGACCCAGCGTGCATTTTTGGGAGTATTCGACATCCACCGGCGCTGCTGAAAACTCCGTTTTTTGCACGCCGCGAGGCGCCGCGCCCTGGCGCCTCGCCAGAAAACAGCTCTTCACGGTGCCCCAGGGAGGCAATGTCAGCCACCTCGCACACGCGCCCGCCCTCAATCCGATACGCACGCGTCGCATATTCGAGCATCGGGCGCGGCTGATGCGTTGCCACGACCACCGTGCAACCCAGCTCGCGGTTCACGCGAAACAGCGCATGCATAAAATTCTTCTCGGCAACGGGATCCAGCTGGGACGTGGGCTCGTCGAGCAGTAGCACGCACGGACGCAGCGCCAGGACGGCCGCCAGCGACAACAGCTGCTTGCGACCACCCGAAAGCGTATCGGTATCGCGGTGGAGCCAATCCTCCAACCCAAAGAAATAGCTAGTCTCGGCAACACGCCGGCGCATCTCATCGCGCGACATACCCAGGTTTTCCAGGCCAAACGCCATCTCGTGCCACACGGTTTCGCACACGATCTGGTTCTCGGGATCCTGAAACACGTAGCCCACGCGCTCCGCGGACGTGCGAACATCCATGTCGGCAACGTTCTCGCCCAGCACGCGCAGCTCGCCAGCACACTCGCCCGTCGGCGCGATCTCGGGCTTGAGCAGCGACAGCAGCGTCGACTTGCCCGACCCGGTACCGCCAACAAACAGCGCAAACGCTCCTTGGGGAACGACCCAATCGAGCCCCTCGAGCACCGCGGCATCGGCCCCAGGGTAGGCAAAGCTCAGACTCCGTACCTCAATCGCCGGCATATCCGAGCCGCATGCCACGCCCGACACCGAGCCCCTATCAAACCGAGCCATCAGCCAAACCTCTTCTCGTCAATCGCGCACAGCACGCAAGGCAGCACCATCCAGGCAGCGTATACAACATAGCCCGGCCACGGCGCCGGCAGCGAGAGCTGCGGGTAAAACGAATACTGCGTCGTGGCAGTCCATGCCACCGCAACCGCAGCGGCACCAAACAGCGCAAGCCCAACCAGCGCGGCAACATCGCCGCGCCCCAGCCGATACCGCGCGTACGTCGTGCGGCGCGTCGCGGCACCCCACCCACGGGAGCGCATGGCGTCCGCGCGCTCCAGCGAATCCTCCATGCCCCAGCCCATCAACACGCTCGATGCCCGTAGGCGCGAACGCACGGGGTCGGCCGACGCACGCCCCGGCACATCAATCGCATCCTGCACCGCCAGTACCGTACGACCGCGGCGCAAAAACTGCGGGATAAGCCGCATGCACATCGAGATCATGAGCGCGATCACCGGCGCGGTGTTACCCAAAAGCGCAAGCACCTTGTCGTAGCTAAGCATCGACGCCGCAGCCTCAAACCACAGCACGCTCGCCACAAACAGCCCGCCCATGCACAGGCCGTATACCATACTCTCCAGATACACCGCGCGCATGCCAATACGGAACAGCTCCGTCGAGCCCGAGGCGCTAAACAGCGGATTGAGCACCGCGATGATCAAAATCACCGGCAGCTGCCAGCGAAGCGCCCCCAACGTACGCGCGGCGCCGCGCGTCGCAAACCCGTACGCCAACCCACCCGCAAGCGACAGCGCAATCAGCACCGGCTGCATCGAGAACATGGTGAGTCCCAGCGTCAGCACCATGTAGAGCGCCGGCACCGCCGGATGCGACATCGAAAATGCCGCGACGGGCTCGTTGCCCGATTCCTCTCGCATGATGTCCACGGGCACCCCCCATCCCCTCGCTCAAAACGTCAACGCCGCAGCGCCGCCGCCATACACAGCCAGCGCAAACATCACGCCGGTGGCAGCGACATCGGCCGTCGCGCGTCAATCGTTACGTGCTCATCATATGCCTGCGGTATCATATTGCGCCGTGTATCGTTTCCAAACACACGTCTCTATAACGTAACAGGAGATCACATGGACGCAACCGCAATTATCCTCGCCGCCGGCGAGGGCACCCGCATGAAGTCGAACCACTGCAAGGTTTCGCACAAGATCTTGGGTAAGCCCATGGTCCAGTGGATCGTCGATGCCACCATCAAGGCCGGCTGCAGCCGCGTCGTGGTCGTCATCGGCAGCCACGCCGACGAGATGCGCGCCCTTATCGACGGCGCCTACGCCAACAGCGCCACCAAGGTCGAGTGCGTCGAGCAGACCGAGCGCCTGGGCACCGGCCACGCCGTAAAGGTCGCGCTCGAGGCCTGCGGCATCACGCAAGGCCCCGTCGTCGTGCTCAACGGCGACCTGCCGCTCATCACCGCCGACACTGTCGCCAAGTTCGCGCAGACCGTCGCTACCGGCGAGCTCGCCTGCACCGTCATGACCATGACCCCGCCCGACCCCTTCGGTTACGGCCGCATCAAGCTGGGCGCCGACGGCCAGATCGAGCGCATCATCGAGCAGAAGGACTGCACGCCCGAGCAGGCCGCCACGCTGCTCGAGTGCAACGCAGGCTGCTACGCCTTCGACGGCGCGCAGCTCGCCGCCCACATTGACGAGATCGGCAACGACAACGCGCAGTCCGAGTACTATCTGCCCGACATGCTCGAGATCCTCAAAGGCCACGGCCAGGCAGTCTCCATCTTCCACTGCGATGACTACCGCGACGGCCTGGGCGTCAACAGCCGCATCCAGCTCGCGCAGCTCACCGCCATCGCGCGCGACCGCATCAACGAGCACTGGATGGCCGAGGGCGTTACCTTCATCGACCCCACGCAGGCTTGGATCGGCCCCGATGCCGTTATCGGCCGCGACACCGTCGTGTGGCCGCAGACGCATTTGATCGGCCATGTCACCGTGGGCGAGGAGTGCCAGCTCGGCCCCAACAGCCGCCTCACCGACACTACCGTCGGCAGCGGCTGCACCATCGATGAGACCATCGCCATCGAGGCTGTCATCGAGAACGGCGTCGACTGCGGCCCGCGCGCCTACCTGCGCCCGGGCACCCACATGCTCGACGGCTCCAAGGCCGGCACGCACGTGGAGATCAAGAAGTCCACGATCGGCGAGGGCTCCAAGGTGCCGCACCTGTCCTACATCGGCGACACCACCATGGGTTCTGGCGTCAACGTGGGCGCGGGCTCCATCACCTGCAACTACGACGGCGTGCACAAGCACAAGACCGTCATCGGCAAGGATGCCTTCATCGGCTCCGACACCATGATGGTCGCGCCCGCCCAGATTGGCGACGGCGCGCTTGTGGCCGCCGGCTCCGTCATCACCGAGCCGGTCCCGGCTGACGCACTCGGCCTGGGCCGCGCCCGTCAGGTAAATATTGAGGGCTGGGCCGCCGATTATCGCCGCCGTCTACACGAAGACGACGAGGTATAACGTTTTACCAAGCATCTAAGGAGCTGTTCCCATGGGGACGGCTCCTTTTTCTATGCTGACCTGCGCGACCGGATGAGTGGTCGGTTCGTGTCCGTTGACGGTAAAGACGTTATCAAGACCCGATTAACCCCGCCGCGCGGTTACAATGCAAAAAGGCATCTATATGGCATTCGATATATAAAGGAGAAGGGTAATGCCGATTAATGATCCCGAGAAGTCGGAGAATATGCGCAAGTCCATCCGCGTGTATTCCGGTTCCTCCAACCGTCCCCTCGCTCAGAAGATCGCTGAGTACCTTGGGGTCGAGCTTTCGGGCCTTACGCTAAAGCAGTTCGCCAATGGTGAGATTTACGCCCGCTACGACGAGACCGTCCGCGGCGCCGACGTCTTCCTGATTCAGTCCGTGGCCGGCGGCAACGTCAACGACATGCTCATGGAGCTGCTCATCGCCACCGACGCTGCCAAGCGCGCATCCGCCCGCTCCATCACCGCCGTCATCACCCACTACGGC
>CAJKZP010000094.1:0-7732 GCA_905204415.1 uncultured Collinsella sp.
CCTTGCAGCCGATGGGCTGGCCTTCGCGCACGTGGAAACCGGCGATGGACTTCTTGGCGCGCGTCACGCAGGGCTGCTGGCCCGTGATGGTGCGCAGGTCGGCCATGGCGGCGTCGAGCAGCTTCGAGTCGGAGGCTGGGGCGCCCACGCCCATGTTCACGACGATCTTCTCAAACTTGGGGATCATCATGACGTTCTCGTACTGGAACTTGTCCTGAAGCTGCTGCTTGACCTCGTTGTTGTACTTGGTCTTCAGACGCGGCACATACTTCTCTTCTGCCATTGTTCACTCCTTCTTGGGGTTTTAAGCACGGGGCGTGGCCACGATGGGTTGTCCTCGTGCCTCCTGGCTGCATCCGCGCCGCTCATGGCATTTCGCGGTTTGGACTCGACGCAGCAGGAGCCGACAAAACAATCGGTACTATACGCGCATTGGGTGCGTATTTCCAGAAAAACCTCGTCTGCCTGCACAACTCCACAACTCCCCCGCACAAATGGATCCCAAAAAGCTGTTGCGGTGAAATAGTTCCTGGCCGACCGCCCGTCGGGCCCATCTAGGAACTATTTCACCGCAACTTATTGATGGGGATGAGATTAGCGCTTGCGGGGGACGAGTTTGGTGCGGCGCAGGTGGATCATCTCGGCGGCGATGGAGATGGCGATCTCCTCGGGATCCTCCGCCTCGATGGCAACGCCAATCGGAAGGTGCAGCCCGTCGATTTGTTCCCGCGTAAAGCCCTCCTGTTCCAAGCGGGCCCGCACAAAGGCCGTCTTGCGACGCGAGCCCAGGCAACCCAAATAGGCGGGCTTGGCGCGCATCGCCTGAATCACCACGTCGATATCGGACTTGTGACCCGCCGTGGCAACGACCACCAAGTCGCGCGGACCGATGGGGCACAGCTCGCTCAGGTTCTTGTAATCGACCAGGCGTCGATCGTAGACACCGGGCACCCATTCGGGGGTCAGCGTACCGGGGCGGTCGTCACAAGCCACGACGGCAAAGCCCGCCGCCGTGAGCACCCGCGCCGTTGCGGCGCCCACGTGGCCGCAGCCAAAGATATAGGTCAGGCCCTCGGGGCAGAGCGTCTCGATGTGCGCCGGGGGAATCTCGGAGGCGGCGTTGGTGTAGGTGACCTTACTCCCCTCCTCCACCAGCGAAAGCTCGGGGCAGCCCATTATGGTGCGGCGCGATGCCTCGCCATGGTACTCGGCCACATCGCCCTCGAGCGCGCTTGCGATAAACGGCTCAAAATCGATGGTGAAGTCGCCGATGCGGCGATACGCCAGTACATCGGCAATCTCCTGGAACAACGGTGCCTTGGTCGCGTCCAGGTGCAGATAGCACAGGCAGATGGCTCCGCCGCAGATCATGCCGGTATCGGAGTTCTCGCCGCCCATGGTATAGCGGACCAGGCGCGACTGCCCCGCGGCCAGCAGCTCACGCGCCTCGCCCAGCGCAAAGAGCTCGATTTTGCCGCCGCCGATGGTGCCCGCCTGGCTGCCATCGGCAAAGACGGCCATCCAGGCGCCCACGCCGCGCGGCGATGACCCTGCCGTACCGGCAACTACCACCAGCTCGCACGTCTTACCAGCCTTCAGAGCGCCAAGCGCAGCATTCACCACATCGAGCTTTTCCATTGCAATTTCCTATCCCTGGAATACACCGGTGAGCATGGCGAGCGCCTCGAGTACGCCGCCGCCGACCGACGTCGCCTTGTCCGAAATATAGTTGATATAGCTGGCGTCGCCGCGCGGGTCGACGTCGGCGCACTTAAAGCCCTCGGTCACCTGAACGCCGTCGGCCAAAAGGCCGCGCAAGCAGCCGTCAATCTGCGTGACCATGGGAGTATCACCCGCATACCCGATCACATCGCCGGCACTCACGATGTCGCCGATCGCGCGGTCGGACCTAAACACGCCGGCGGCGGGGCTGTGGATAACGCGCTCTTTGCCATAGCCGGCGATGATGCCCGGCACGCCCGTATTGGGTTGGGGCGAGCCCTGGGTGATGACGCGGCCGAGGAAATGACCGCGCATGGTCTCGACCACGGCGTCGCAATCGACCGGCGCGGTAAAGCCCGGCCCCACGGCGATGACGACAGGCGCCATATCGCGCGTGGTGCCCAAGTTGCGCTTGGCCAGAATCGCGTCGACCACGGCAGCGGGTTTCAGTTCATCGAGCATCTTGGCCTGGGGGTCTACCACGACGGCGACGTCTCCGGCCTCGGTAATTGCAAGCGCCTCTGCCGGCGTCTGCGCCAAGCGAGCGCGAATGCCCTCGACCTGGACCTCGCCCAGGCGAATGGCCTCGCAAAAACTGATTGTGCGACGGATGCACGTGGGGACCGCGATATCGGCCATGACAACCGACACGCCGGCGCGCACCAAGCGAGCGGCGACGCCCGTGGCGATATCGCCGGCGCCGCGAACATAAACGAGCATTCCCGGGGCACCTCCCTGTGCTACGGTTTGAGCAGAGCAAAAGCGGTTCGACCGCTACTCTGATGATTATTTATTATCACAGTATTATACGGCGGTGAACAGATGGAAACGGTTAACGGCAGCCTTGCCTCCACGCTCAAGATTGAGCCGGGCATTACCGCGATCATCGGCAGCGGTGGCAAGTCGACGTTGCTCAAGACGCTGGGTCTCGAGCTCATGCGCGCCGGCGGCAGGGTGCTTCTCTGTACCACCACGCACATGTTTCCCGTCGCCGGCGTGCCATGGGACGGGTCGAGCCGTCGTCTGGACGCCGCGCCCTGGAAGCCAGGTGCCTTGCACGCCCCAGGCTGCACCTGCGAGGCATGCGCGGGCATGAGCCGCGGAAGCATCTGCCAAGCAGGCGTCTTGGACCCCGAGACGGGCAAGCTCTCCTCCCCTGCCGAACCGCTCGACCAGCTGGCGCAGCGCTTTGACTACGTCCTGGCCGAGGCAGATGGCAGCAAGCGGCTCCCGCTCAAGGCCCACGCCGCCTGGGAGCCGGTGATTCCCTCTGGCACGGCCAACATCGTCTGGATCGTCGGCGCCTCGGGGCTCGGCAAGCCCATCAACGAAGCCGTCCACCGCCCCGAGCTCTTCTGCGAGCGCTGCGATTGCGAGCCCACCGACATCGCCACGCCCGAGCGCGTCGCCATGGTGCTCAATGCCGAACTGCGGATGCTGAACCTCAACTATGCCCGCATCATGCTCAACCAAGTCGACACGCTTGCCGGCCCGGCCGTGGCAAGCCGCTTTGAGACTGCCCTCAGCCGCCCCATCGTCGCCACCAGCCTCAAATAGCCGGCGCTGCCCCAGCAGACCTATAAGTTGCGGTGGAATAGTTCCTGAAACGGCCTATTTGGCGGCTAAACAGGAACTATTTCACCGCAACTGCGAAGGGAATCCGGCGCCCTTCTTGTTAGCGGGGGACGTAGCGGCCAGGTTGGGCTCCGGTGGGCTCGCCGTCGCGTGCCGCCAGCACGCCGTTCACAAACACGACCTTGGCGCGGCCATGTGCCTCAAAGCCCTCGAGCGGCGTGTAGTCCACGGCCTGATGCTGCGTCGCCGCGTGAATGGTCCAGCGCGCCTGGGGATCCCACACGCACACGTCGGCATCGGCACCCTCGGCAAGACAGCCCTTGCGCGGATACATGCCAAAGACGCGCGCCGGGTTCTCGCTCATCAAACGGCACAGATCCTCGGGACCCAGCTGTCCCTCAAAGCTCGTAGCGATCGCGACGGGGCGATGCTCCACACCGGGCCCGCCGTTGGGAATCGCGCGGAAGTCGTCGCGCCCGCGGTCCTTTTGCCCGTGCAGGTTAAAGCTGCAGTGGTCGGTTGCAATCGTATCGATCTCGCCGGCCACAAGCGCCTCGCGCAGTGCCGCACGGTCGCCCGCATGGCGCAGCGGCGGGCTCATCACATACTTGGCACCCGCAAAGCCGTCCTCGCCCTGCTCCAGATAGCAGGTGTCGTCGAGCATCAGATACTGGGGGCATGTCTCGACATAGATATTCTTCTGCCCGCGCGCTTTGGCAGCGCGAATGGCCTCGAGCCCCAGCTTGGTCGAAAGGTGCACCACGTTGACTGGGGCGTCGCCGGCCAGGTGCGCCAGATACAGCAGGCGGCTCACGGCCTCGGCCTCACACACGTCTGGACGGCTGAGCGCATGCCCCTCGGGTCCATGAATCCCCTGCTCGTACACGCGCTTCTGAAGTTCATTCACCAGCGTGCCGTTCTCGCAATGCACGCACAGGATACTGCCCAGGTGCTTGAGCTCCTCCAGCACCTCGAGTGTCTCGGCATCGTCCAAGCGCAGGTGGTCGTAGGCAAAGTAGGTCTTAAACGACGAAACGCCCGCCTCGCGCATAGCCGCGAGATCGGCGCGGTTGCGCTCATTCCACTCGGCGAGTGCCATATGAAAAGCGTAGTTTGCCGTGCAGGTGCCGTCGGCGCGGTGGTGCCACTCGGCCAAGGCATCGGGCATGGTCACGCCGCGGTCGGCCGTGGCGTAGTCCACGATGGTCGTGGTGCCACCGCAGGCAGCCGCGCGCGTGCCGGTCTCAAAGCTATCGGCTGTCCAATCCATGCCGGTCCAGCACTGCATGTGCGTGTGGCCGTCGATGAAGCCGGGAAACACCCAGCAGCCCGCGGCATCCTCGACGGTATCGCCCTCAGCCGGCTCAATCGCCGCGGCGATCCGCACGATCTTATCGCCATCCATGGCAAGATCGGCGCGGCGAAGCCCCTGTGACGTCACGAGCGCGCCGTTTTTGATGATGATCATAATTGCTCCTTATTGATTGATGCAGTTGGCCACGCGATCAAAATACGAGCAGGCGGCGATATGCTCCGCTATGCGTCGCTGTCCCTTGGCGGTATCGACGTCCCACAGCTCGTAGGCACGCGCCTCGACCAGCACCACGTCGGTACGGTCCTTGAGGATCGAACCGCCGCCGTCCTTGCCCTCAAGACACATAAGTGCATCGAACAGTTCCGCCGGAAAGAGCACCGGGCTCGAAGGCTCACCGTTGCACGCAAGACGCACCGGATGCTTGCGACCACGCTCGTCAAATGCACGAACCATAGCCTCAAAAGAATCCGCGCTCACAAGCGGCTGGTCGCCCGGCAAAAAGAGGCAACCTTTCCAGTTGCGTTCGACTCCCCACGAAAGGCCCGCACGGACGCTTTCGCTGCGCAGCTCGCCATCGTGCAGCACGCACTGGCAATGCTTGTCCTCGCAAATCTGGGCAACCTCGGGCCAACGCGTCGAAACCACGACGTCAAAGCCCCGGGGAACCGAATCGATGGTCCGGGCAATCAGCGGCTCGCCATAGATATCGGCAAGCATCTTGTTAGAGCCAAACCGCTTACCCTCGCCCGAGGCCATAATCACGCAGCCAAGTTTCATGGCGATACCTCCCCTGAAACCATCGTACCCATAACTCGCGCCGCGGGGCACCTACATCGAAAGCGCTTATCCTACACGCCCGCGATGCAAAAAGGGGGCACCCCGCCGGTTGGCAGAGCGCCCCCTTTACATGGTTTACCTCAGCCCAGCTTTAGGCCTGGAACCAGCGGGCGGTGTTGCGCTCGTCGAGGGCCTTGAGGGCAGCGGCGGGATCGGCAACCTTCTGCAGGAACATCATGGCTGCGATGGCGTACGGCTTGTAACTGGCCTCCTTGTACATGCCCACACGGTGCATGTCGAAGACGTCGGCGTTGACCTCGCCGTGCTCGCAAGAGACACCGGAGATGTCGGCGGGCAGCGGGTGCATAAAGATGGTGTCCTGGCCGTTGGCAGTCTTCTCCATGAGCGCGGTCGTGGAGCACCAGTCCTGATGGGTGGCGTTCTGGGCGAGCAGCTCCTTTTCGAGCGCAGCGATGCCGGCGTCGTCGCCCTCGGCGTACAGGTTGGTACGCTTCTCCATGGCGGCAAACGGAGCCCAGCTCTTGGGGATTACGATGTCGGCGCCCTCGAAGGCCTCGGCCATGGTGTTGACCTGCTTAAAGGTGGTGCCGGACTCGGCGGCATAGCCCTTGGCGCGCTCAACGACCTCGGGCATGAGGTCGTAGCCCTCGGGGTGAGCCAGGGTGACGTCCATGCCAAAGCGGGGCAGCAGGCTGATCAGCGACTGCGGGCAGGACAGCGGCTTGCCGTAAGAGGGCGAATAGGCCCAGGTGACGGCAACCTTCTTGCCCTTGAGGTTCTCAAGGCCGCCAAACTCGTTGATGAGGTAGAGCATGTCGGCAGAGGACTGCGTGGGGTGGTCGGAGTCGGACTGCAGGGAGATGAGCGTGGGACGGTGATCCAGAACGCCGTCCTCGTAGGCCTGCTGGACGGACTCGGAGACCTCGGCCATGTAGGCGTCGCCCTTGCCGATGTACATGTCGTCGCGGATGCCGATGACGTCGGCCATAAAGGAGATCATGGTAGCGGTCTCGCGGACGGTCTCGCCGTGGGCAATCTGGGACTTCTTCTCGTCCAGGTCCTGCAGCTCAAGGCCGAGCAGGTTGGCGGCCTTAGAGAAGGAGAAACGCGTACGGGTGGAGTTGTCGCGGAATAGGGAGACGGCCAGACCCGAGTCGAAGATCTTGGGAGAGACGTTGTTCTCGCGCAGCTGGCGCAGGGCGTCGGCGACGATGTAGAGCGCCTTGAGTTCATCGGTGGTCTTATCCCAGGTGTGCAGGAAGTCGCTGCCGTACATACCCTTAAAATCGAGGCCGTTCAGCTGCTCGACGAGCTCGGTAAACTTGGCGTCCATGGAAATGTCCTTTCTAAAGATGAAACGATCGCAATGAGTAGATGCGCTCCGGCATGCGCGTGTGGCTAGAACATGCAGAGCGCTATGACGAGGACCCGCTACCGTTGAGGAAGCATGGGAGATAACGACCGCGGGCCCCAAGTCGACAGGGGGTGCCGGGGACGCGAGCGGCCCCCGGCTCAACAAAATCGAGGAATGGGACTAATCGATCTTGTTGTTGGTCAGACCGGCGCGGAACACGGTGGCGTCGCCATCGGCCTGGCTCGGATCGTAGAGGTTCAGGGCAGCCACATACATGGCGGCAGCGGTGACCAGGTCGTCCTTGTAGGTGACCTCGTTGGGAGCGTGAGCCTGAGACTCGGCACCCGGGCCAAAGCCCACGCAGGGGATGCCGTAGCGGCCCTGGATGGAGACGCAGTTCGTGGAGAAGGTCCACTTGTCGCACAGCGGACGACCGGTGCGCTTGTCCATGCTGGGCTCGCAGCCGATGCGCTCGTCACCGAACATGGCCTTGTGGGCGTCGACGAGGGCCTTGACGTGCGGAGCGGTCTCCTTGTTGATCCACGTGGGGAAGTAAGCCTCGGTCTCGTAGACCTCGCCGGTCCAGGACGGACGGTCGTACATGTACATGGAGACCTTCACGTCGTCGCCGTACTTCTTGGCGGCCGGCAGGTTACGGATCTCGTCCAGGCAGGACTCCCAGGTCTCACCGGCGGTCATGCGACGGTCGATGGAGATAGCGCAGGAGTCAGCGACAGCGCAGCGGCTGGGGCTGGTGTAGAAGATCTGGCTGACGGTGCAGGTGCCGCGGCCCAGGAAGCGGGCGTCCTCGAAGTGCTCGGGGTTGTACTTGGGGTCGAGCATCTTGACGAGACCCTTGATGTCGGTCGACTCGTCGCAGCCGTTGTTGTTGAGGGCGCGGACGTCGGCGATGATGTCGGCCATCTTGTAGATGGCGTTGTCGCCGCGGTCGGGAGCGGAGCCGTGGC
>CAJKZP010000095.1:0-7567 GCA_905204415.1 uncultured Collinsella sp.
CCACCCAAGCGGGCGCTCATAGCGAGGGTGCCGTGCAGTTGGCTGCCAAGGAGTTGGGAGTTGAGCGCGTGACGACGGCGCGCGAGCTGAACGTGGCGGAGATTGGGACGCTTTGCGCTACTGGCGTGCCCATAGAGGTGTTCTGTCACGGTGCTATTTGCATTGGTTATTCAGGCGCGTGTGAGTTTTCGGCCCTGCGGCGCGGACGGTCGGCGATGCGCGGCGACTGCACACAGCCGTGCCGTCTGTCCTATGACTTGGCGGACGAGGCGGGGCAGAGTGTTGTTGCTGTCGAAGGGGACCGCCTGCTTTGTCCGCGTGACTATCTGGGTATCGCGCACCTGCCGGAGCTTGTTGCCGCCGGCGTGGCATCGCTCAAGATCGAGGGCCGCATGAAGAATCCCGACTACGTCTTTAACGTGGTGAGGGTGTGGCGTCGGGCGCTCGATATGCTGCGCGCCGGCACATGGGATGCCGATGCGGTGCCGACGCTTGAGCGCGAGCTGGGGAGGTCGTTCAACCGCGGCTTTACCGATGCGTATCTGCGGGGTCGTTCGGGCGCCGAGCTCATGAGCTTCGAGCGCGCGATCAACCAGGGCGTGCGCGTGGGCCACTTGGTGGCGGTGGGTCACGAAGAGGTGACGGTTGAGCTTGATGCCGCCGTGGCGGCGGGTGATACGCTCGAGATCCGATTTTACCCGGGTGCCGACGCGCGTCCCGATGTGCCCAAGCGCTGGCCGCAGGTGCCTTGCCCCGTGGATGCCACTGCGGGAGAGCGCATCGTCGTGCATTGCAAACGCAAGGTGGACGCGGGCTGCGAGGTCTATTTGATTCGCAGCGCCGGCGTGCTGGGGCAGACGGCAACGGTGCTGGAGCGCATGCGGGCCGAGGCAGATGCGGTTGCGCCTGTCGAGCGGTCCGTTGAGGTGCTGCCGTTTGAGGGCGTTCTGGCAGATGGTGATGTGCCGACGGAGTTGGCGGAGCCGGGGGAGCCGGCAAAGCGCGAGGATGTTGCTCGCATGGTCTTTGCCTGGGAACTGATGAATGTGGATCCGCGCGATGAGCGAGATTTGTCCGATGCGACGGTGGTGCTCGACGAAGTGTGCCGCGCGCGCGACGCCGAGCGGACTCGGGCGCTTATGCAACGTGCCGGGCGTGTCGTCTGCCGCAACCTGGGGCAGGTGGCGATGGCCCGCGAGCTGGGTACGACGTTTGACGTGGCGGCGCCGGTGTTCTGCGCCAATCGGGCCACGCTTGCCTGGCTGCGCGGGCTTGGCGCGGGGTGGGTATACTTGCCTGCCGAGTTGCTCAGCAATGATAGGGAGCGTATTGCCGAGCTGGCTGCTGAACCCGGCGTCTTGGGTCCGGTCGACGCTGACCGTCCCGGGCTTATGGTGTGCGAGCACTGTCTGTTGACCGCCGAGGGCGTCTGCACCACCGATGCGACGGGGCAGGTCCGTTGCCGCGACTGCTTGCGTCGTCGGCAGGTGCGCTATCTGGTCGAGCGTGACGGTACACGTCTACCAGTTGCCATCGACGCATGCGGCAGGACGAGGATTTTCCTGTCGTAGGTGCCGCGTCGCGTCAGTTTGTTATCATATGAGAGTTTATGGACTTCCAGCACCGCCGTTTTCGGCGAGGGTGCTATAGCAAAAGGAGGATACCCAATGCTGTCTGTTGACGAGCAAATGCGTATCATCACCTCGGGCGCCGCACAGATCGTCCCCGAGGCCGACCTTCGCAAGAAGCTTGAGAAGGGCGAGCCCCTCAACATCAAGCTTGGCGTCGACCCCACCAGCCCCGACCTGCACTTGGGCCACGCCGTGCCGCTGCGCAAGATGCGTCAGTTCCAGGACCTGGGCCACAACGTCACCCTCATCATTGGCAACGGTACCGCGCTGATTGGCGACCCTTCGGGCAAGAACTCCACCCGTCCGCAGCTTTCGCAGGAGCAGATCGAGGCCAATGCCGAGACCTACGTGAGCCAGGCCATGAAGATCCTGGATCCCGAGAAGACCACCATCGTGCACAACGGCGACTGGATCTTGTCGATGGATCTCGCCGGACTGCTGCAGGTGTGCTCCAAGTTCACCGTCGCCCGTATTCTTGAGCGCGATGACTTTACCAAGCGCTACCAGTCTCAGACGCCGATCGCCCTGCATGAGTTCCTGTATCCCGTGATGCAGGCTTTCGACTCCGTGCAGATCAAGGCCGACGTGGAGATGGGCGGCACCGACCAGCTCTTCAACCTGCTCGCCGGCCGTGAGCTCATGGAGAAGATGGGCATGGAGCCCCAGATCGCGCTCACCATGCCGCTGCTCGAGGGTACCGATGGCGTGCGCAAGATGTCCAAGTCCTACGGCAACTACATCGGCCTGACCGACGCTCCCAAGGATATGTTCGGCAAGACCATGTCCATCCCCGACGAGATGATTGGCAAGTACTACCGCCTGGCCAGTTCGCTCACCCCGGCCGAGGTCGACAAGATCGACGCTGCTCTGGCCGACGGCTCTGCCGATCCCTATGAGCTCAAGCGCGCTCTGGGCCGCGACCTGTGCGACACCTACCACGGCGCCGGTGCCGGCGACGAGGCCCAGGCCGAGTTCGACCGCGTGTTCAAGGAGGGCCAGCTCGCCGACTTCCCCGAGAAGCATGTTGAGCTGACCGTCAACGACGAGGGCCAGATTTACCTCGCCGGCCTGCTCAAGGACCTGGGCCTTTCGGCCAGCGCCGGTCAGGCCCGTCGCGACATTGACGGCGGCGGCGTCAAGATTAACGGCAAGGCCGTGGCTCCCAAGAGCTACAACATCGACCCCAGCGCCCTCAAGCTGGGCGACACCCTCTCCGTAGGCAAGCGCAAGGGCTTTAAGTTGGTCTAGCAAGTAGGTCAACCTAACATGTGCAATAGGGCCGCAGCCGGGATTCCCGACTACGGCCTTTTTAGATGATCCCTTGGGGACAGAGGAAAACGGATCACCGAGGGGGTCGGTCTGACCCGGTGATCCGTTTTCCTCCGTCCCCAAGGGATCATTTGGCGGTGCCGTTAAGCGGAAGGGGTGTTATCGGCGGCCTCCTTTTGGGCATACAATGGCTATTGGTTTGCTGCGGTGAAGGCCTGCCCGCTCCGCAGCTTTTTTCTACGGTTAAAGGAGTATGTATGTCCGTTGAGGTCATGAGGTCTGTGATCGAGGCCGCCGAGGGTCGCGTGCCCGTCGACACGCTGTTTGCCAACGCGCAGATCGTCGATGTGTACGGCCAACGCGTAGCGCCCGGTAGTGTTGCCGTCAAGGATGGCGTGATCGTCGGTGTGCTCTACGATGGTCGCGACGATGCCGCCGGTACGTATGAGGCTACCGAGGTCATCGATTGCCAGGGCCGCTATCTTGCCCCCGGTTTTATTGACGGACACTTGCATATCGAGTCCTCGAACATTCGTCCTGCCGAGTATGCGCGCATGGCGGCGACGCGCGGTACCACTACTGCCATTGCCGACAGCCACGAGATTGCCAACGTGGCGGGGCTCGACGGCCTGCGCTTTATGATCGAGGACGGTCGTCGCGCTCCTATTTCCATCAAGTACATGATGCCCTCGTGCGTGCCCGCACTGCCCGACGAGCAGGCCGGTGCCGTCATCACCGCTGCCGATATGCAGGCGTTTTTTGCCGAATATCCGGGTGATGTCTTTGGTCTGGGCGAAATGATGAACCTGCCGGGCGTCTTTATGGCCGATCCCGAGACCTGTGCTCGTATCGACGCTGCCAACCAGACGCCGTCCAAACAGGTTGACGGTCACGCCCCGCTCGTTGCCGGCAAGGACCTCAACGCCTATGCCGCGGCTGGCATTATCGCCGACCACGAGTCGACGATTCCCGAGGAGGCGCTCGACAAGCTGTCTCGCGGCATGTACGTGATGCTGCGCGAAGGTACGTGCAGCCATGATCTGGCCAACCTGTCGCCGATGCTGCTGGAGAATCCCGCGCGCGCCCGCCGCTGCTGCTTTGCGACTGACGACCGCGCCCCTTCCGATGCGCTTGCAACCGGCATGATCGACAATGCCTGCCGCGTGGCGATTGAGGCCGGTATCGACCCCGTGGTCGCTATCTCTATGGCGTCCCTCTCCACGGCCGAGGCGTTTGGCCTGGATCACGGCTGCCGCGACCCGCACGAGCTCCGCGGTGCGATTGCCCCGGGCAAGCGTGCCGACCTGCTGGTGCTCAATGACCTGACGTTTGCCACGGCTCCGCATCGCGTATATGCCGCCGGTGCTTTGGTGGCGCAGGACGGCACCTTTGTGGGCGAGATTGCACCCGAGATGGCCGAGGTTGCGGCCCTTGCCGATGAGCTGCGCGCCTCCGTTAAGCTGCCGAAGCTATCGCTCGACGTGTTCGACTATGCCTTTAAGCCGGGCGAGGCCGTGATTGACGTGGTGCCGGGCAAGGCCATCACGGGCATGGTTCGTCCCGAGACTGACGAGAACTTGCGTCGCATTATGCTGATCGAGCGCCACGGCCGCGGCGTGTCGCTGCAAGCCGAGGGCGCCGACGGCGACGGCCCCGCTGGCCTGGGTCTTGTCGGCAAGCACATCGGTCGCGGCTGGGTGCGCGGCTTTACCATCACGGGTGGCGCCATTGCCTCCACGATCGGCCACGACTCGCACAACGTGTGCGTGGTGGGCGACAACGCCGCCGATATGATGGCCGCCGTTGAGGCCGTGGGCCAAGGTGGTCACGTGCTGGTGCGCAACGGAGAGGTCGTGGCGCGCATTCCGCTGGCGCTCGGTGGCCTTATGAGCGAAGGCACGGCCGAGGACGTTGCCGCGCAGCACGACGACTTTATGGTCAAGGCGCGCGCCATGGGTATTGAGTCGCCGCTCGACCCCATCATGGGCATCATCTTCCTGCCCCTGCCGGTCATCCCGACGCTCCGCATTCGCCCCGAGGGCATGTTCGACGTCACGACCTTCACCTACGCCGACTAGTCATCGGGGACGTTCTTAAACGACTGGCCGTCGGGGTGGCGTGTCGCCTGGCGCCACGACCGTGAGGCCTCTGGCATGTGTGAGCTATTTGCCAGGTCCTTGTAACGTTTGCGCCCGCAAGGTCTTATCTGAGCTCCCTTTGGGTACGTTGGAATCGGATACACGTTCGATTCCAACAAGTCCGAAGGGAGCTTTTCTATGTTTAAACTGATTGCATCCGATATGGACGGCACGCTGCTTGATGAGAATAGCCGGGTACCGCCCGAGACATATGAGCTGATTGAGGCCCTGCGCGAGCACGGCGTGCATTTTGCTGCGTCCTCGGGCCGCCGTTACGACCGCCTATGTGAGTTCTTTGCGCCCGTGGTCGACAAAATGGACTTTGTCGCGGCGAATGGTGCGCAGGTCTATGCAGAAGGGGTCGAGGTCGATCGCGAGGTATATTCGCATCTCGCCGTCCGTAAGCTCGCGCGCACGGTCAAGATGTTTCCTAACATGCATCTGGCGCTCTTTGATCGCACCAAGTCCTTTTTGCTCGACGACGAGGACAAATTTGTCCGCGAGATCGACAAAGATCTGCCCAACGCCGAACGCATTTGGGGACTGCCCGATCCGCATGTGAATATCATCAAGGCATCGATTATCTGCGATGACGGCAACGTGATGGACAACGCCTACGTGTTGCAGCGCGAGCTGGGCGACCTGTTCTCTTTCGCGCCTTCGGGCAACGCATGGATCGATGCCATGCAGCCCGGTGTGTCGAAAGCCTCGGGAATCGAGCAGCTCATGGAGCACTATGGCGTCGAACGCGACGAGGTCATGGCGTTTGGCGACTCGATGAACGACTACGAGATCATTCGCTTTGTCGGCACGGGCTGCGCGATGGAAAATGCGCGCCCCGCGCTCAAGGCGGTGGCCGATCGCGTCGTAGGCTGCAACCGCGACCACGCCGTTCAGCATGAGCTCCGTCGCGTGCTGGAGAGTCTCGCTTAATCCGGCAGATGGGGACGTTCCTTTTCTGCCGACAGTGGGGGACAATCCTTGCAGCTTTTTGCGAAGAGTGTCCCCAACGACTAGTCGTTTAAGAACGTCCCCAATGACTACCCAACGACTAAGCGAGGGCGGCCATGATGGTGCGGGCGACGCCGTCATGGTCGTTGTCGTATTCGGTGATGGCGTCGGCGGCCTCGCGGTCTTCGGACTCGGCGTTGATCATGGCCATGCCGTGGCCCGCTGCCTGTAGCATGGGGATGTCGTTGATGTTGTCGCCGAACGCCCAGGCGTCGGCGAGACGCTCGCCCAGGTGCTCGCATAACCACGTGAGGGCCGTCCCCTTGGTGGCGCCCTCACCCATGACCTCGATATTCATGGCGTACGAACGCGTGACCTCAATGCCTCCGAGCGTGTCGAGCTCTGCTGCGATGGCGTCGCGATCGGCCGGGTCGTGCCAGTACATGGCGATGCGTTCGAGCGTCTCGACCTCGTCGATCTTGCTGTCGATATCCATGTCGATCGGTGTTCGTGTGCGCTTGAGCGAAGCCGCGATGTGGGGGTCGCCGCCACAGAACTCATCCAGACGCCCGTATAGCGAGCGGGGGAGGAAGCACTGCCCATCCGCGAAGATATCGAAGGTCACATCGTGGCCGGCGGCAATGCGATGGATGCGGTGGGCAATGCCACGGTCGAGCGGACGGCTCAAGATGCACGTGGCGCGCGAGACGTCGGTGGGCGTACCGGCGTCGAGCTGCCAGACGCTGGCACCGTTGGCGCAGACCGCGTAGTGTACGGCGGGGTGAGCGAGGATGGGCTCAAAGATGCCTGACAGCGGGCGCCCCGTGCAGGGCACAAACTCAACACCGCGGCGCGCAAGCTCGTCGAGCATCGCCCAGGTGGCGTCGCTCATCTGCTTGTCACTCGTCAGCAGCGTTCCATCCATATCGGAAAACACAATCATTCGATGCAGCCCTTTCTACTGGCATAAAAAGCGTGGCCGAGGGCGGTGATGCCCTGGCCACGCTCGGGTTCTATAACGGTCCGCGTCCTAGCGATCGGCGAGCGGCTTGTACTCCAGCGGATCGATCACCGGACGGTATGCCGGGCGGATGATGCGATGCGCGCAGAAGAGCTCTTCCATGCGGTGCGCCGACCAGCCGGCCATGCGGGCGACGGCGAACAGCGGCGTAAAGAGCGTCTCGGGCACGCCGAGCATCTTGTAGATAAAGCCCGTGTACAGGTCGATGTTGGCGCAGATGGGCTTGGTCATGCCGTGGTCGCGCATCACCTGCGGTGCCAGGCGCTCGATGCGCTCGATGAGCGCGAACTCATCGCCCAGGTCCTTCTTGGCGGCAAGCGTGCGCGCGTAATGGCGGCACACCTCGGCGCGCGGATCGCTCAGCGTGTAGACGGCGTGGCCCATACCGTAGATGAGACCCGTGCCGTCGAAGGCCTGCTTGTCGAGGATCTTGCCCAGGTAGGCTGCGACTTCGTCCTCGTCCTCCCAGTTGGAGACATGTGCACGGATGTCCTCGTGCATGGATACGACCTTGGCGTTGGCGCCGCCGTGGCGCGGACCCTTGAGCGAGCCGATGG
>CAJKZP010000096.1:0-7465 GCA_905204415.1 uncultured Collinsella sp.
GGTGTTTACCCCCAAGGCCGCCACGCCGTTCCAATGGTGCCCGCAGCTCGATTACGACGACGTCAAGCGCCGTCAGAAGCTGCTCATTACGAGCGTTCGTAACCGTGCGGTCCGCGTTCACTACCACGATGCCGAGACCTCGCTCGTCGAGGCCGCGCTGTCCCGCGCCGGTCGCGACATGACGCCGGTCATTATCGACGCCTGGCGTGCGGGCTCGCGTTTTGACGCCTGGGTGGAGCATTTTTCGCTCGACAACTGGAAGTCGGCTGCGGCCAAAAACGGTATCGATCTCAACGAGCTCGTGCACCTGCCCTACGAACTGGACTGGCGCCTGCCCTGGGAGCACGTGAGTCCCGGCTGCTCGCGCGGCTTCCTCGAGCGCGAATACCGCCGCTCGCTGGAGGGTGTCACGACCCCCGACTGTACCCGTACGTCGTGCACCGGCTGCGGAATCTGCCCCACGCTCCACGCCAAGAACGTATTGGTGGGTGATCGCGCATGAGTGAGCGCCTGACCGACAACCCCACGCTCTTTAGGCTTCGCGTTCGCTATGGCAAGCGCGACCGTCTTAAGTACCTGGGCCATCTCGAAGTGATTCATACCATTGAGCGCATCGTGCGTCGTGCGGGTCTGCCCTATGCTGTGACACAGGGCTTCTCTCCGCACATGCGCGTGGGCTTTTCGTCGGCGCTGCCGGTGGGAACGTCGTCGACCTGCGAGTGGTATGACCTGTTTATGACCGAGTTCGTTGCACTCGACGAGGCGTTTGGGCGCCTGGCTGCTGCCTCTCCGGCCGATCTGGCCCCCATCGAGGCCGCCTACATCGACGTGCGCACGCCGGCGCTGACGGCGCAACTCACGCGTCTGTCGTACCGTATCGACCTACACTTGGACGCCGAAGCACCCGTGAGCGCCGATGAAGTGCGCGCTGCGATCGACACGTTGCGTGCAGGCCATGGCATCGACTACGCACGCGGTAAGAAGAGCAAGCGCCTAGACCTTGACCACACACTGGTGGGCTATGAGCTCACGGCAGGGGAGCGCCCGGACCATCTGGTGCTCATGCTCGACACCCATGCCGACAACGAGGGGTCCATGCGTCCGGAAATTTTGCTTTCTGCCGCTGATGTTTTGTTGCAGGGCTTGACCCCGGGCGTCGATGCACCTATTGTTTCCACCGGTATGCAAGACCTCGTGACCATCTGCTCCTACGATGTCGAGCGTCAGAATCAAGCATGCGAGGACGACGAGGGCCGACTCGTCAGCCCCATACCTGTGCGAACTTGTGGATTTGCTCCACATACTCGTTGACGGGGGTATTATCGCCTGCTACTATATTCGGCTGTTGCACTAACTGATGCATGAAGGGCAAGTAAACATGTACGCAATCGTTAACACGGGCGGCAAGCAGTACAAGGTCGCCACCGACGATGTCATCACCGTCGAGAAGATCGAGGGCAATGAGGGCGACAAGATCACCCTGCCGGTTATCTTCCTCAACGATGGTAAGAAGATCGTCACCGATCCCGACAAGCTGGCCAAGGCCAAGGTTACCGCTCAGATCGTTGAGCAGTTCAAGGGCGAGAAGCAGCTGGTCTTCAAGTTCCACAAGCGCAAGCGCTATCGTCGTCTGAAGGGTCACCGTCAGCAGCTTACCAAGCTGAAGATCGTGAAGTTTCAGGCTACCTCCCGCGCCAAGAAGGCTGTCAAGGCAGAGGCTGAGGCTGTTGCCGAGGCTCCCGTCGCCGAGTAGATTACACTCGTAACGAAAGAGTAGGTATACACAATGGCACACAAAAAAGGACTCGGTTCCTCCCGTAATGGCCGTGACTCCCGCGGTCAGCGCCTTGGCACGAAGCGCTATGCCGGCCAGACGGTAACCACGGGCACGATTCTCGTCCGTCAGCACGGCACGCACATCCACCCGGGTGAGAACGTTGGCCGTGGCAAGGACGACACGCTGTTCGCGCTGGTCGACGGTACCGTTGAGTTCCACAAGGGTATCAAGCACAGGGTCAGCGTACGCCCGCTCGCGAACGCGTAATTCACCCTTCATAGAGCACATATGTGGGAGGCACTTGAGTTTTAGGATTCAAGGGTCTCCCTCTTTTTTGTAGGAGGCGATTCTGTTGTCACAGTTCACCGATATCAGCCGAATTAACGTTTGCGGCGGCGACGGCGGAGCCGGATGCATGTCGTTTAGGCGCGAGGCATTTGTTCCCAAGGGCGGCCCCGATGGCGGCGGTGGCGGCAATGTCGTCATCCAGGCCGATGCTCAGCTGTCCTCGCTGATTGATTACCGCTTTAAGCATCATTTCCGTGCCGAGCGCGGAACGCATGGCCAGGGTGCCCGTCGCAATGGCAAGAGCGGTGAGGACCTGATTTTGAAAGTCCCCATGGGCACTGTAGTCCGCGAGCTCGATCCCGAGACGCAGACCCCGATGTTCGAGATTGCCGATCTGGTTCACGACGGCGAGCGCGTCGTCGTGGCGCCCGGTGGCGCCGGCGGTCTGGGCAATACCCACTTTGTGACGTCGGTGCGTCGCGCGCCTGCGTTTGCCCAACTGGGTGAGCCTGCCGAGGAGCATTGGATCGAGCTCGAGATGAAGCTCATGGCCGATGCCGCGCTTGTGGGCTTTCCCTCTGTCGGCAAGTCCTCGCTCATCGCGCGTATGAGCGCTGCCCGTCCCAAGATTGCCGACTACCCGTTTACCACGCTCGTGCCCAACTTGGGCATGGTGCGTGCCGGCGAATATTCTTACGTCGTTGCCGATGTCCCCGGTCTCATCGAGGGTGCGAGCGAGGGTAAAGGCCTGGGCCATCAGTTCCTGCGCCACATTGAGCGCACGGCCCTGATCATGCATGTCGTTGATATGACGGGCGGGTTTGAGGATCGCGATCCGGTCGAGGACTATCGAATTATTAACCGTGAGCTTGAGCAGTATGGTGCAGAGCTCTCGGAGCGCCCGCAGATCGTTGTCGCCAACAAGTGCGATGCGCCGGGCACGGCCGACAAGATTGCCAACCTTAAGCGTGCGGCACTCGACGATGGCCATATGTTCTTTGCCGTGTCCGCTGTGACGGGTGCCGGTCTCAACACGCTGATGCTTGCCGTGGGCGAGCAGGTGGCCAAGCTCCGCGCCGAGCTTGCGGTCTCCGATGAGCCAGTCGATCTGCGCGACGAGGAGTGGGAGCGCCGCCGTCTGCAGCGCGAGAAGCGTTTCCGCATTGTTCAGGAAGAGCCCCATGCCTTCCGCGTGGTCGGCCGTGCCATCGAGCGCATGGTTATCCAGACTGACTGGGAAAACGAGGAAGCTGTCATCTACCTGCAGCATAAGTTTGCGCGCATGGGTGTCGACGACGCGCTCGAGAAGGCCGGCTGTCGTGCCGGCGACGAGGTCCGCATTTGCCAGCGCGCCTTTGACTTTGAGGGCGCCGAGGACTTCTCGGAGTTTGAGGACGAGCTCGAGGATGCAGGCGTTGAGGTTATTGACGTAGCGGCCGAGGGTGCGGACGTGGTTGATGCCACCGAGGGCTCCGAAGGCGCTACCGAAGTCGACGTTGTTGAGACCCCGGAGGGCGAGTAGGCTATGTCGCTGCGCGGTGGAATCGGTCTGCCCGAGCTTCCTCTAGAAGACGGGCAGGAGTTTAGGCTCGGCATTATGGGTGGTACCTTTGACCCGATTCATTACGGGCACTTGGTTACCGCCGAGCAGGCGCGCGAGTCGCTCGACTTGGACGCCGTGCTCTTTATGCCGGCCGGCTCTCCCGCCTTTAAGCTCGACAAACCGGTGACGCCTGCCGAGGACCGTTATGCCATGACGGTTCTCGCGACCGCTGCGAATCCGGCTTTTTTGGCGAGCCGTTTCGAGATCGACCGTCCTGGCGTGACCTATACGGCCGATACGCTTCATGCCCTTCGCGACTTTTATCCGCCTCAGGTAAAGCTCTACTTTATTACGGGTGCCGATGCGATTATCGATATTGTGACCTGGCACAATGCTAGTGAGATTGCCGAACTGGCAACCTTTATTGCTGCGACGCGGCCGGGCTTTGACATCGATACGGCCCGGGCGCGGATTAAGGAATCGGGGCTGCCATTCGACGTGCGCTATATCCAGATTCCGGCGCTGGCGATTAGCTCGACCAACATTCGCAAGCGGGTTGCCCGCGGCATGAGCGTGCGCTATCTTACGAGCGAGTCCGTGCTCGGCTATATCCGTAAACGCGGCTTGTATGCCGATCTTGGGCAAGACGATTTTGATTGATGGGGGTCTATGTTGTCGGTAGAAGATCAGTTTGAGGGCGACGAGCGCGCGCTCTTGATGCGTATCCACGAGTTGCTCGATGTGCGTATGAAGGATAAACGTAAACGCTACGTGCATTCGCTCGGGGTTGCCGAGACTGCGCTGCACCTAGCCGAGGTATACGGTGTCGACCGCTTTGATGCCGCTGCCGCCGGCCTGCTCCATGACTGGGACAAGGTGCTCTCCGACGACGAGCTGGTCACGCGCGCTCTGCATTATGGCATTAAGATTGCCGGCTCTCCGTCTGCCGCGACGCCGCTTTTGCATGGCCCGGTTGCCGCCTATGAGCTTCCGCAGCTTTTTCCTGAGCTGTCGCCGGCGGTCTTTCAGGCTGTCGACCGTCACACCGTGGGCGCTTGCGACATGACGTCGCTCGATATGGTGGTCTTTGTGGCCGATGCCATCGAACCCAACCGCCACGGTGACTATGCCCATGCGCTGCGCAAGATGGTGGGGAAGTCCTCGCTCGACGAGTTGTTCTTCTCCTGTTTTGCTCAGGGTCTGGTCTATGTGATCCAGACCGGGCGTTATCTTTATCCCACAGCTATTACGATTTACAACCATTACGCCCAGCTGCGCTAGCTCGGGCTGTCTAGAAAGAGGTATTCCATGGCCGACGAGACCATGACCGACGAGCAGATTCTTGAAAGTGTGGAGCACAAGAGTTTCGTTGCCACGTCCGACCGCACTGCCGCCTCGCTGTCCGCGAGCGGTGTCGCCGCCGAGGATGTCGCTCGCGCTGCCGCGCAGGCCGCCTACGACAAGAAAGGCGAGGACGTTCAGGTGCTCGACCTGACTGAGCTTTCCGATGTTTGTGACTACTTTGTCCTTGCTACCGGCACCAACAACCGCCAGGTTGATTCCATCGTCGACGAGATTGAGGAGAAGGTCGCCGAGGCTTGCGGCGAGCACCCGTTTTCCATCGAGGGTCGCGAGCAGAAGACCTGGATGCTCATGGACTACGGTTCGGTTGTCGTTCACGTCTTCACTCCCGAAGCCCGCGACTTCTACCGTCTCGAGAAGCTCTGGGGCGACGCCCCCCAGCTTCCCCTCGACCTCCTCTAGGGCCTTATTTGGGCTGGGGCTTTTTTAGCCACCCTCTACCGTTCGCCGGTCAGTTGCGCCATTCGCAGCTGCCCGGCTTTCTTTTTGCCTAAGGGACTAATCGTTGAAGCGGGATTGACGGCCGAAGGATAGGGCGGTGTCGCCGAACTTGTCTCGGACGGCGTCGATGGCGACTGAGAGGTCGCGACGGTTGCTGGATTGGGCTCCGCGGTCGTCGATTTCGCAGAACAGGTCGGTCTGGATGCCGCCCTGATGGTCGAAGTCGCTCATGCCGATGCCCGCCAGGCGCACATGCATCCCTTCCTGCCAGATGTTGTCGAGCAGCTCGAGCGCCACCGCCACAAAGATGTTCTCATCGTCGGTCGGATGCGGCAGCCGGCGCTGTGCCGAACGACCGCTTCCATACGAATACTTGAGCTTGAGTGTCACCGTGGCGCCTGTTAGTCCCTGACGGCGCAGACGGCGTCCCACTGACTCTCCCAACAGCGCAATCGCCGCCTCAATATCCCCACGCTCAGTCAAATCTTTAGCAAAGGTGCGCTCGTTGCTCACCGATTTAACCTCGCGTTCCTCGTCCAGGCTCGTGACCTCAGAAGCCTCGAGTCCCAACGCGCGCTGGCGCATGCGCTCGCCGTTCACGCCAAAAATGGCAGCCAGCGTGGACTCCGGCGCACGCGAAAGCTCGCCAAGGGTGTAGATGCGCATACGGCGCAGTCGCTCCTCGGCCGAGCGCCCGATGCCGCTCATGGCAGATACCGGCAGCGCGGCCAAAAAGCGCTGCTCGGTTCCGGGGCGCACGATGGTCAGCCCAAACGGCTTATCCCGCTCGCTTGCGATCTTTGCCACCGTCTTGTTACAGCCGACGCCAATGGAGCAGGTCACCCCCAGTGCCGCGACGCAATCACTGATGCGCCGCGCAACCAGCAGCGGGTCCTCGGGTGCAAAGCGACCCGGCGTGATGTCGATAAAGGCCTCATCAATCGAAACGCGCTCTACGCGTGGGGTCTCATCGGCAAGGATCGCCATGACCTGTGCACTGACCTCGCGGTAGCGGTCGAAGTGCCCGTGTGTCCAAATGGCCTGAG
Organism: uncultured Collinsella sp.; assembly: GCA_905204415.1. Classification (GTDB taxonomy): domain Bacteria; phylum Actinomycetota; class Coriobacteriia; order Coriobacteriales; family Coriobacteriaceae; genus Collinsella. The sequence goes on from CAJKZP010000096.1 coordinate 6,458, forward strand.
GACACAGACGTCGTGCCTCGGCCGAGGGCATGGCGGAGTGCACGCCAAAGCGACGTGCCTCGTAGGAGCAGGTGGACACGACGCCGCGGGAATCGGCATCGCCACCCACGATGAGCGGCTTGCCGCGCCACTCGGGATGATCGAGCATCTCAACGCTCGCAAAAAACGCGTCGAGGTCCATAAGGCCCACCGCCGGCCCCGTCCAAGGTGGCGGCGTGACGCCTGTGGCATCCTCATAACCGTATGTATGTTCGCGTCTTTTCATGGCATGAGTATACCGCGCAGCTCATGTGGGGTGCGTGGATGTGCTTGCAAATCGCGAATTCTTGTCTAAGATATGGATTTGCCTTCGACTACACCGAAGAAGTTGGTCTCACGGACTTCACCTGCCCGCGTCGATGGCGTATTATGTTCAACTGTTTGTTTGTAGTTGCAGCCTAAAGCTGCTTGGTTGGAGGAGTTTCCTTTGGCAGTCAAGATTCGCCTTGCTCGTCACGGCGCTAAGAAGCGTCCGTACTACCGTGTCGTCGTCGCCGATTCCCGCGCCCCGCGTGACGGTCGTATCATCGAGGAGGTTGGCCGCTACAACCCGATGACCGCCCCCAAGACCATCAACCTCGATCTCGAGAAGATCGCCAACTGGCAGTCCAAGGGCGCTCAGCTCACCGACGCTGTCGCCGCTCTGGTCAAGGCCGCCAACGAGGGCGAGAAGACCGAGACCGTCGTCAAGAAGTCCAAGAAGCAGCTCGCCAAAGAGGCCGAGGCCGCTAAGGCTGCCGCTGAGGCCGCTGAGGGCGCCGAGGAGTAAATCGTGCCTGAGGTTGACGCTGCACAGCTCGAGGGTGAGGCAATGCTCTCAGATCGCATCGCTGATCTCGTCGAATATCTCGTTGTTCAGATCGTCGACGACCCGGATTCCGTGAGCCTTGAGGTCATCGATGGTGACGACGCCTCTACGATTGAGGTTTCGGTCGCCGAGGATGACGTCGCTAAGGTCATCGGCCGTCG
>CAJKZP010000097.1:0-7447 GCA_905204415.1 uncultured Collinsella sp.
CATGCCGCCGAAGTTGAAAGGCAGATTGCCGCTCTGGCGGGTTTGCAGCGTCGACTGGTTACGCGGTTTGGTAAAACCGCGTAACTCTAATAGTTGGCTTCGTAGCCGTTGCCGTCGCCGGTGGGCTCTTCGTAGTTATCGGAGCCGTCGCCCGAATCGTCGGAATCGTCCGAGCCACCCGACGAGGTCGCCGTGCCATATGCGTAGTCCTCGGACGTATTGTTGTTGAGGTCACCGATCGTGGAGCTGGAGCCGTCGGAAAGGCCCATGGTGTTGGGGCCCTTGGGATCCTCACCGGCTTCGACACGGGCCATCATTTCCTTAAGCTCGTCTTCGTAGACAAAGACATAGCTCACACCGTCGATCATAGTGCTGCCGTCGGCATACGAGGGCAGGTTGGCCGAGTAGATGCCATCGACATCCATGCCGCGCATGGCATTGACCGTAGAGACGATATCCTGAACGCTCATATCGGTTACGAGCATGTCGGACAGCGAGTTGACCAGATCAAAGATCTTGGTGGCATCAAAGTTGTTGAGGATCTGGTTGGCGAGGGCGCCAAGTACCTGACGCTGATGGCGCATGCGCGTATAGTCGCCGTCGGCATAGGTGTAACGGCAACGGGCGTAGGTAAGGGCGGTGGCGCCATCCATGTGCTGCTGGCCGGCAGTAATCTTAATATCCAGGTGCTCGGGATCGTCGACGTCGTCGGTCGCGTTAATGTCGATACCGCCAACCGAATCAATAAGCGACTGCATGCCGTCAAAGCTGACCTCGGCATAGTGAGCAATCTGAACGCCGCACAGCTCGTTGACCGCTTGGACCATGGCCTCGGCGCCGCCATAGGTATGGCAGGCGTTAATCTTCATGGTCGAGCCTTTGTAGACAACCTTGGTATCGCGCGGAATGGAGATGAGCGTTGCCTGCTTTTGCGTAGGGTCAATGCGAGCCAGGATAATCGAGTCGGCACGGTACGTATCCTCGCCCGGACGACCATCGGTACCAAGAAGCAGCACGTAGAACGGATCTTTTGCCTCATCGGTATCGACCAGAATCTGGCGCAAGTTGTTGGTAATGACATTGGAGTCGCCAAGCTTGCCCATGATGGTGGCAAACCACAGACCTGCAGCGGTCGTGGCGCTCAGCAGTACGCCGAGCACGGCGATGAGAGCTACGCGGCGAACCGTGCGCCCGCGACGGCGCTGACGGGCGCGCTCGGAATAGCGAGCGACGTTGTCGCGGCTGTAGATCTTGGCCTGCGCACCAGTCGAGGGTCTTCGGGTGTTATCCGCCAGGGGCTTCTTGTTAAACATAGGCAACCTGCATTAGTAGATGACGGGATCGGGGACGGTGGCATGTTCGACATGCGCGCCAAGCGCCTGCAGCTTTTCGACAAACTGCTCGTAGCCACGTTTGATGTGATGGATGGCAGAGACCTCGGTAACGCCGTCGGCGATAAGACCGGCAACCACAAGCGCCGCGCCGCCACGAAGGTCGGGCGAGGTGACCTGTGCGCCTGAGAACCCCTTAACGCCGTGAATCATGGCGTGATGGCTCTCAATGCGAATATCAGCACCCATACGCACGAGCTCGGAGGCGAACATAAAGCGGTTCTCGAAGATATTCTCGGTAATCACGGAACTTCCGTCGGCAAGGGCCGAAAGCACCATGATCTGCGCCTGCATGTCGGTCGGGAAACCCGGGAACGGAAGCGTCTGGATATCGACCGGCTTGATGCGCTCGGCGCGATTGACGTGGACACCGTTCTCGATACGCTCGCACTCGATACCCATAAGTTCCATCTTTTTGAGCACCATGCCCAGGTGGATGGGGCAGAAGCCCGTAACATCGACGCCGCGTTCATCGGCCATGAGGGCGCCGGCGACGATAAAGGTGCCGGCCTCGATGCGGTCACCCACCACGCAATGGGTAACGGGGTGCAGCTCCTCCACGCCCTCGATGGTCACGACGGGCGTTCCCGCGCCGACGATCTTGGCACCCATCTCGTTGAGCATGTTGGCAAGGTCGACGATCTCGGGCTCGCGGGCAGCGTTGTCGATAACCGTGGTGCCCTGCGCGCGCACGGCAGCCATGATGAGGTTCTCGGTAGCACCCACGCTCGCGAACTCGAGCGTGACGGTGGTGCCGCGCAGGCCCTGGGGAGCACTGGCGTTGATGTAGCCGTGGGCGGTGTCGAACTCGACGCCCAGAGCCTCGAGACCCAGGATATGCATATCGATCTTGCGGGCACCCAGGTTGCAGCCGCCCGGCATGGCGATCTTGGCGCGATGGAAACGACCCAGCAGGGGGCCCATCACAGCCGTGGAGGCGCGCATCTTGGCGACGAGCTCGTAGGGAGCCTCCCAAGAATCAACCTGGGAAGTATCGATTTCGAGCGTGTGCTCATCGAGAACTTCGATTGTGGCGCCCATGCCCTTGAGTACCTTGCCCATAACGTGGACATCGGAAATATCGGGCACGTTCTGAAGCGTTGTCTTGCCCGGCGCCAGAAGCGTTGCAGCCATGAGTTTGAGTGCGGAATTCTTTGCACCCGAGACGGGCACGGAGCCTCCGATGGCGTGGCCACCCTCAACGCGGATAATATCCAAGGTCTACCCTTTCAAAAAGCATGCCCGGGGTGGCTGAGCCATCCCGGGCATGATGTGTTCGCAAATGGTCGAACGCCAAAACGTTTGACTATTGGGCAAGCTTGAGCTTACACCATGCGATTTCATTATAGAGGTAGGCGCGGCGTGCATCATCCTCCGACAAATTACCCAGCTTCTCTTCAAAACCTTGAATATCAGCTTTAACCTTGTCGGCGTCGACGGTCGCCAAATCGCAAGCGCGCTCGGCGAGGACGGTCACGACATCGTCCGCAACCTGGGCATAGCCGCCGGCCACGGCAAACGTGTGGTCGACAGTGCCCATGGCCTTATCGGAAACGCGAACGTAACCGCGGTCGATCGTGCAGATTTCGCTGGAGTGAGCAGGTAAAACGCCAAACTCGCCATCCGTAGACGGAATCGACACAAACGCAGCGTCACCCTCATAGGCGAGGCTCACGGGGCACACGATGCGGATACGCATAACCTACTTCTCCTCCATCTTGCGGGCGCGCTCACGCACGTCCTCAATCGTGGAGGCATAGCGGAATGCCTGCTCGGGCAGGTCATCGGCCTTGCCGTCGACAATCTCGGCGAAGGAGCGGACGGTATCCTCGACGCGGACGTAGACACCGGGGTTGCCGGTGAACTTCTCGGCGACGTGGAAGGACTGGGAGAGGAACTGCTGGATCTTACGGGCACGGTTGACCGTAAGGCGCTGCTCCTCGGACAGCTCGTCCATACCCAGAATGGCGATGATGTCCTGAAGGTCGGAGTACTCCTGCAGGAGCTCCTGGACCTTGACGGCGACACGGTAGTGCTCCTCGCCAACGATCGAGGGATCGAGAGCGTCCGAAGAAGACGCGAGCGGGTCGATAGCCGGGAACAGACCGAGCGACGAAATGCTACGCGAAAGAACCGTGGTGGCGTCGAGGTGCGTAAACGTCGTGGCAGGCGCCGGGTCGGTCAGGTCGTCTGCAGGGACGTAAACGGCCTGGACGGAGGTAATGGAGCCCGTCTTGGTCGAGGTGATGCGCTCCTGGAGGTCACCCATCTCGGTAGCCAGCGTGGGCTGGTAACCAACGGCAGAAGGCATACGACCCAGCAGTGCGGAAACCTCGGAACCGGCCTGGGAGAAGCGGAAGATGTTATCGATGAACAGCAGAACGTCCTGGCCACGATCGCGGAAGTACTCAGCGGTGGTAAGGCCGGCCAGACCGATGCGCAGACGCGCTCCAGGCGGCTCGTTCATCTGACCATAGACCAAGCAAGTCTTGTCGATAACGCCCGACTCGCTCATCTCGAGATAAAGGTCGGTACCCTCACGGGTACGCTCGCCGACGCCGGTGAACACCGAGGTGCCGCCGTGCTCCTGGGCGAGGTTGTTGATGAGCTCCTGAATCAAAACGGTCTTGCCGACGCCGGCGCCGCCGAACAGGCCTGTCTTGCCGCCACGGATGTAGGGCTCAAGCAGGTCGACGGCCTTAATGCCGGTCTCGAAGATCTCGGTCTTGGTGGTGAGCTCGTCAAAGCGGGGCGCCGCGTGGTGGATGGGGTAGAACTCCTCCACCTCGGGCATGGGCTTGCCGTCGACGGGCTTACCCATGACGTTCCAAATGCGGCCGAGCGTCTTGGGACCAACGGGCATCTTCATGGGCTCACCGGTATCGGTGGCGATGAGGCCGCGCTGCAGGCCATCGGTCGAGGACATGGCGACCGTGCGGACGACGCCGCCCGGAAGCTGGCTCTCGACCTCGAGGATCGTGCTCAGATGACCGATCGGGGTCTCGGCCTCGACCGTGAGCGCGTTGTAGATCGGGGGCACCGCGCCGTCAAACTTGACGTCGACGACAGGGCCGATGATTCGCACGATGCGACCATCACCGGCAGTCGTCTTCTTGGTGGCTTCCTCGACCGCAAGCTGTACGGTGTTATTAGCCATTACTGTTCCTCCAATGCTGAGGCTCCGCCGACGATCTCGTTAATCTCGGTCGTGATCGAAGCCTGGCGCACGCGACTATACGTGCGGGTAAGGGTCGAGATGATCGCGGTGGCGTTTTCCGTCGCGGAGTGCATGGCCTTGCGGCGTGCACCCTGCTCGGCAGCCGCCGAATCGATCAGGGCCTGGTAGATGACCGTCAGGATATAAGACGGCACAAGCTTGCCGAGAACATGCTCGGGAGAGGGCACGAACTCGAACGTGGACGAGATGCGCTTAGGGGCGTCGGTCTCGTTCTTACGCGGACCGTGGGCCATAGCGATCATCTCGGGGTCGAGCGGCAACAGATGCTCGACGCGAAGCTCCTGATCCACGCGGTTCTTGGCGTGGTGGTAGACAAGCTCGACACGGTCAAGCTCACCGGCACGATACGCATCGCAGATATGAGAGGAGATCATGCGGGCCTGATTGAAATCGGGCTCGGAGGAGTTGCCCTCAAAGTGCATGACGACGTTTGCGCGGTCACGGAAATACGTGGCCGGTTTGCGCCCGCACGCGATGATCTCGCACTCGATGCCGTCGTTCGCCCAAGAAGCGGCGAGCTTTTCGGCCGTGCGCTCCACCGTCGTATTGAAACCGCCGGCAAGGCCGCGGTCCGAGGCAATAACGACAATCAGGCCATGCTTGACGCTCTCATGCTTCTGCAGCATGGGATCGGTGCCCGAACAGGAGGCGTCGCCGGCGACCGTCAACATGACGTCGGTCAGCGCCTCCTTATAGGGCTCGGCCTGCTTGGAGCGATCGAGGGCACGACGGATCTTGGCCGTAGAGACCATCTCCATCGTGCGCGTGATCTGCTTGGTCGTGGTAACCGAGGAGATTCGCTTCTTAATGTCGCGAAGGTTGGCCATGGGGCTTAGTTCTCCTCTGATCCAGAAACATCCGAATGGTGCTTGGCCATGAACTGCTGCTTGAAGTCGCCGATGACGCGCAAGAGCTCAGCCTTGGTGTCATCATCGATCTTCTTGGCGCGAACCTTGTCGAGCAGCGAGCCAAAGCCATTGTCCATGTACTCGATGAGCTCGGCACGGAAAGGCAGCACGTCGGCGATCTCCAGGTCATCCAGGAAGCCCTCGTTGCCAGCGAACAGCGTAACGATCTGCTCGCCAACCTCAAACGGCTTGTAACGCGGCTGCTTCAGGAGCTCTGTCATGCGGGCACCATGGGTCAGCTGCTTCTGAGTAGCCTCGTCGAGGTCGGAGCCGAACTGCGTAAAGCCGGCGAGCTCCTGGTACGAAGCGAGGTCCAGACGGAGGTTGCCGGCGACCTGCTTCATAGCCTTGGTCTGCGCGTCGCCACCGACGCGGGACACGGAAATGCCCACGTCGACTGCCGGGCGCTGGCCCTGGAAGAAGAGCTCGGACTGCAGGTAGATCTGACCATCGGTAATGGAAATGACGTTGGTCGGAATGTAGGCCGAGACGTCGCCGTCCTGGGTCTCGATGATCGGAATGGCTGTGAGCGACCCTCCGCCCAGCTCTTCAGACAATCTTGACGCTCTCTCCAGAAGACGCGAATGCAGATAGAACACATCGCCCGGATAAGCCTCACGCCCCGGAGATCTCTCAAGCAGAAGGGACAGAGCCCTGTAGGCCACTGCGTGCTTGCTCAGATCGTCGTAGACGATCAGCACATCCTTCCCCTTGTGCATAAAATACTCTGCCAGAGCAGTGCCTGAATAAGGCGCAATATACTGAAGCGGCGAGCAGTCGCTGGCTGTAGCCGCCATGACGATGGAATAATCCATGGCTCCGTGCTCCGTCAGAGTGGACACCAGCTTGGCGACGGTGGACGCTTTCTGTCCTACTGCCACATAGATACAGATGACATCCTTGCCCTTCTGGTTTAAAATGGCATCCGTGGCGATGGATGTCTTTCCTGTCTGCCGGTCGCCGATGATAAGCTCCCTCTGCCCCCGTCCGATAGGGAACATGGAATCGATGGAAAGAATTCCTGTCTCCAGAGGCCTGTTTACCGATTTTCTCTCTACAATGCCGGGAGCCTCCTGCTCCACCGGCCTGTAGCCGTCCTCCTTAATCTCCCCTTTTCCGTCAATCGGCGCTCCCAGGGCGTCCACCACACGGCCTAAGAAGGCATCTCCCACAGGGATTCCCGCCTTTTTCCTCGTCCTGACAGCCCGGCTTCCCTCGCTGATGCCTGTATCCTTTCCAAAGAGGATGCATCCGATGCTGTCCTCCTTAATATCCTGAACCATACCCTTGAGACCGTTGTCGAAGATCACGATCTCGCCGTACATGGCATGCTCCATGCCGTAAATCCTGGCAATGCCGTCTCCCACGGAGATGACGGTTCCTGTTTCCTCCTCACGGCATCTGTCGTCATAATTTTTTATTTCTTCCTTCAGTATGGAAATAATATCCTCTGAACTGATTGAACTCAAGCCCTCTCACCTCCGTACAAGTAGTTGGACAGACGCCTGTAGCTTCCCCTGAGGCTTCTGTCATATTCAAATGCTCCCGCCCGCAGGACAAAGCCCCCGAGCAGCGTTTTATCCTCTGTAAGCTCAAACTCCACCTCTCTCTTTCCAAATCTCCTCTTCAGAAATTCGGAGAGGCCGCGAAGCTGCTCCTCGGTTGGAGGAGTCACATAGGTGAGGACAGCCCTCAGAATTCCCCTCTGCTCCTTTGCATAGGCTCTGTAGGCGTCAAATATTTCAAAAAGAAGTCCCGCATGTCCATGGCGGCAGACTGTCTTTATAAAGGATCTGGTTTCCTCCGGGAAGATCCTGTCAGCCACCCGCTCCTTTTCCGTCAGAGAGACCGTCGGATTTTTGAGAGCCTCCATCAGGCGGCTCTCCGCCTTCAGCAGCTTCTCCGTCTCC
>CAJKZP010000098.1:0-7114 GCA_905204415.1 uncultured Collinsella sp.
CGATTCTAGGCGATGGCCCTCCCTTGCTTCTTACACCACGACCGTGTGCGCTACCGTCATGGTTGGCCCCATCGAGTTAAACGTAGTAAATAGGCCCTTTTCTTGGCGTGCGGTCAGCTCAATGCTTATCTCCGTGCCGGAACTGACCCAATTGTTTGTTAGTTGCGGTGATATACGGACTGTTTGGTGCTTTGGAGCCTCAAAACAGTCCCTATTCCACCACAACTTGGAAGGGGCGGCCGGTACCGGATGAGTGGTGCTGGCGGGTTAGGGCGGTTTAGGCCTGTTTGCGGTGCTTCCATTGCTTGCGGCACCAGCGCATGAGCGCCTTTATGACGGGAATCGTGATGAGGATGGCCCATGCGGGATGGGGCTGCCCCAGGCAAAGCCACATATAGAGAAACCATGCAATGGCGGCTGCTGGATAGACGCATTCAATGAGCTTTGACAAATGGCGTCGATCGATAAAGTCACCAATCGCGTAGTAGACGGGAACCAAAAAGACGAGCAAGAGTCCCGTAGCCCATGTGCCGTAGGCAATGCCGAGCACCAGATAGGCGAGGGCGACAAGCGCGGGGAAGGGGAATTTGTTCCATGTACGTCCGACCTTGGTGTGGAAATGCTTGCCATGATGGTCGAGCTTGTCGTGTGCTTCCTTCCAGCTGGAAAACGTCTCGCCGTCGATGGTGACGGTGCCGTCGTCATTGGTGTGCACACTATGTCCATCGTCCTCAAGCGTATCGATATGCAATCCGCCCGGCCCCACATGCACCTCTTCGCCCTTGCGCTCGTTGGTCACATGGATGCCGCTCCAGCCAACATGGACTTCCTCGCCTTTATTGGGATCAATGACGTGGATGCCGCGCGCGAGGGAAATATCGACAAGTGGTTTGTCGCCGCAATCGGCGTGCTCAGTAGAAGCCTCAGCCTCCTCAGCCCTATCTGAAGCTTTGGCGCCGGCGTCGCTGTCCCGTGCCTCATCATCAGCCTGCGAGTCATCAGTGCTATCCACCGCCTCCCCATACAACAGCTCATCCAGCGACACGCCATACAACGCGGCGAGCGCAATAAGGTTATCGGTATCGGGCGAGGATTCGCTGCGCTCCCATTTACTGACAGCTTGGCGACTCACACCCAGCTGGGCGGCAAGCGCCTCCTGAGAAAGCCCGGCAGCCTTGCGGCGATTAACGAGCCGCTGCGCCATCGCAAGATCCATGACAGTTCCTTTCATGTGGTGACCGTAATCGAATGAGCCGAGTATGCCGAGAACAACCGGTAGCGACCACCATTTCTAGTTAGAATCTGCCCCAACCCTACCGCAACTACCGGTAGCAACCCCTAACGACCAGCCATTTCAGGACAAATGTCGGTGCTACTCTCAGCTAAGAGCCTGCAACATCCCAAAATCTCAGCCCACGCACCCGCAGTAAGAAGACGAATAGCCTCGGCCTCCCTAGTTACCGCAGGAGGCCCCAGGGCTTACCTCCCAAATCTTTCCGCAGGACGGAAGGATCCCGCCGCGCGAAGCGCACGGCGGGATCCTGACATGTCCGAGGACGATTTGGGAGGTAAGCCCTGGGGTCTCCGATGAGAGCAGTTTCGGCCGAGGCTATTCGTCGCCGAAGCTGATGCCCAACGCCTTGGCCTCGCGTACCAGGTCGCTCTGGGGATCGACATACTTGAGCTTGCCGGCGACATCCTCGAGCGGCATGTGGCACATCTTGCCATCGCGCAGGGCAATCATGTAGCCAAACTCGCCGCGCAGGCAGCCGAGCGCCGCCTCGACGCCGCACTGGGTCGCAAAGATGCGGTCCTGGGCATCGGGCTGACCGCCGCGCTGCGTGTGGCCGGGGATGGCGACGCGGGTCTCGCGACCGGTCTTGGTCTCAATCTCCTTGGCGATGTCGTAGACAATCGACGGACTCGTGCGCTCGGCAAGCTTCTTCTTGTACTCCTTCTTGGACAGCGCCGCGTCCTCCTTAGAGATGGCACCCTCGGCGACGGCCACGATGGTAAAACGGCTGCCGGTCTCCATGCGATGTTCGATGGTCTTGATGACGTTGTCCATGTCGTAGGGGATCTCGGGAATCAGGATGACGTCCGCGCCGCCCGCGACGCCGGCGTACAGCGGAATCCAGCCGACCTTGTGGCCCATGATCTCGATAACGAACACGCGGCCGTGGCTCGAAGCGGTGGTGTGAATGTCGTCGATGCACTTGGTGGCGACGTCGATGGCGCTCGTAAAGCCAAACGTCAGCTCGGTGCCCCAGGTGTCGTTATCGATGGTCTTAGGCAGGGCGATAACGTTGAGGCCCTCTTCGCGCAGACGGTTGGCGGTCTTGGTGGAGCCGTTGCCGCCCAGCATAAACAGGCAGTCGAGCTGCAGCTTATGATAGGTGTGGACCATTGCCGGCACCTTCTCGACGCCGTCGGCCTCGGGAATATCCAGGCGCTTGAACGGCGTACGGCTCGTGCCCAGGATGGTGCCGCCACGGGTAAGGATGCCGCTAAAATCGGCGGGCGTCATGACGCGGAACCGGCTGTAGATAAGGCCCTGGTAGCCGTCCTCAAAACCATAGATCTCAATAGGCTCTTCGCTATTGGTCATAAGCGTTTTGACAATGCCGCGCATGGTGGCGTTGAGCGCCTGGCAGTCGCCGCCACTGGTAAGAAGACCGATCCTAAGCATGATGAATCCTTCCGGGCAAGTTATAACATGCGCATAAGTTTACCCCCGCACACTGTTGATACGGGGGTAAAACGTGTTAGCTCAAGCGTATAGAAATGTAAACAACGTCAGGCGAGCGTAAGGTCGACGAGCCTGGGTCCTTACAGTGCGAAGGCGTCGACGTCGCCCCAGTGGCGGCGCAGCGTAATGGCGGCGGCGGGTTCGGTATTGTCAAAGACGACCGACCATTGCGTATTGCTGGTGATGTCTTTCGGATTGGGTTCTTGCGCTGCAGCGCGTAGGGCCTTCCAAGCGACTGCCTCGTCCTGGGCACCGACATGGGCGTCAAGGACATCGGCGATTGCGATGGCGCGCTCTTTACCATGGCCCAGCTCGCCATTCTTTTGGTTGGGCAGCACTTCGTCGCCATAGCAGGCGTAGAAGTTCGTAACCTGGCGTACAGGAGTCGCTTTGAAAGCGCGGTCTGGATCGCGCGGATCCCACTCTACTACGCGCGCGTCACCGGCGGCGTCGTTGATAAAGAAGTGGTAATCGCGTCCTGCCATGGCGTGCATGTCGTAGGCGGAAAGCAGGTCGACAGCTTCTTGCGTGGTGGCGGCACGGTCGAGCACCAGGCGGATGACGAGCGAGGTATTGATGACGGGGCGCTGCGTGTCCTGGTCACAGGGCTTGGAGTCCAGAGTGAGTACGGCAATGGACACGCCGCATTCGTTAACACCGTCGAGCTGGGCAAACGGGCCCATGAGTGCGGCGGCGCGTCCGCCGACGGAGTCAAGCGGAGTGTTATCGCCCAGGTTGTTAAGGGCGGCAAACCCGATGGAGGCATAGCCGTCGCGTGGGTGATTGCGCACCAGCAGTGCCGAGGTGTCGTCCTTAAAGTCGTAATTGCGACCGGTGCGCACGCGGCCTTCGGCATCTACGGCGACAAAAGCGCTGCAGGCAAACTGGGGCGCCTGGACATGTACCGGCACACCGGGCAGCACCTGCGCCACCACGGCATCGATGTAGGCCTGGTCGTCGCGCACGCCAGCGGCGATGATGCGATCAAGATCGTAGTCGTAGGCGATGTCGATTGCGTACAGGTCATAGCTATCCGCGTAGCCGGTCAAGCGTTTGAGCGACGCGGCGGACTTGATTTGCTTGCGGTAAACGATACCGGTGGCAGCGGCAAGGCCGACGGCGACTCCCGCGACACCGCAGGCGATGGCAATGTTACGTGGCTTCATGACGGCTCCTCTCGTCCTGTTAGCGTAATTGTCGCAAAAGGAGCGCGGGCATGATGGCTCAACTTGGTGAGCGGCGCGGGATTAAACATGGAATGAAGAGTGCGGCGCTGGCGTGGCGGGGTATGCTGGAGGGGACCATCAACCCAGCGAAAGGGGAGAGCATGACGGATCAGGAAACGCCCGAGCGCGCGCATGTGACGGCCGACGATATCGAGGCCGCCAACGACCTCATCGACTTTATCGAGGCATGTCCCAGCATGTTCCATACGGCGGCGACCATTATGGCCGAGCTCGACGAGGCGGGCTTTACCTACCTGCCCGAGAACGCGGCGTGGGACATCGAGCCGGGCGGGCGTTATTACACGCAGCGCAATACCTCGAGCGTTATTGCCTTTAAGGTGGGCGAGGACCTGACCGCGACGTGGGGCGAGGACGGCGTTGCCGGTGACTATCATTTTCAGCTCACGGCGTCGCACAGCGATTCGCCGACGTTTAAGGTCAAGGCCGTGCCCGAGCTCGACGGCGCAGGCGAGACGCTGCGCCTGAACACCGAGGCCTACGGCGGCATGATCGACTACACCTGGTTCGACCGCCCGCTGGCGCTCGCGGGCCGCGTGTTGGTACGCGAAGGCGACCGTATTGAGAGCCGCCTGCTTGCCACCGAGCGCGAAGTCGCGATTATCCCGAGCCTTGCCATCCATATGAACCGCGGCGTTAACGAGGGCTTTGCGCCCAACCGCGCCGTCGACCTGTGCCCGCTCATCAGCGCCGGTGATCTTAAGCAGGGCGACTTTGATGCTCTGATCGCCGACGAACTGGACGTTGAGCCCGAGCAGATTCTGGGTCGCGATCTGTTCCTGGTCAATCGTCAGGATGCGCGCATTTGGGGCTGGGCCGACGAGTTTATCTCGACGCCCAAGCTCGACGACCTGGCCTGCGCCTATACCTCGCTGCAGGCATTTTTGGGTGCTGAGAACGCGCGCGATATCTCGGTCTTCTGCTGCTTTGATAACGAGGAGGTTGGCTCCGAGACCAAGCAGGGCGCCATGTCGACGTTCTTGGCCGACGCACTGCGCCGCATCAACGGATCGCTGGGCTTTGACGACGAGTCGTACCATCGTGCACTTGCTGCCTCGATGCTTGTGAGCTGCGACAATGCGCATGCCGTGCACCCCAACCACGCCGAGAAGTGCGACGCCCGCAATCAGGTTGTGCTCAACGGCGGTATCGTTATCAAGGAAGCCGCCAACCAGCATTACTGCACCGATGCCTTTAGCCGCGCAGTGTTCCAGGCTATTTGCGATGACGCCGACGTGCCCACGCAGGCCTTCGCCAACAAGAGCGATATGGCGGGTGGCTCCACGCTCGGCAACCTGTCGAACATGCAGGCGAGCATGCATGCCGTGGACGTGGGCCTGCCGCAGCTGGCCATGCACTCAAGCTACGAGACCGGCGGCGTACGCGACGTGATGTACGCCATTCGCGCCCTCACGGCTTTCTACGAGCGAAACCTAACCATCAACGGCGCCGAAAGCGTGGAGCTCTAAAACCTGCTAAAAGGGACAGGTTTATTATGCAGGTTTTATCTGGGCAAATGCCGCAAAGCCAACAGCTGGACAGAATTGTTATGACACCGCAGGTTGAGCAAGCGTCAGCGAGCGATGTCCAGAGCGAACAAGTTGGCATGAAAAAGGCAAGGCATAGACCTTCTGGTCATGCCTTGCCTTTTGAATGACAAATTGTCGCTCTGGGCGGCGCGTAGCGTCGACCGGTCCGCCGTTCGTTAGAACGGCGGAACCCTAATGCTCGATCCAGCAGCGAAGCGTTTCGCCCGCCTGCAGGTGACGCAGATTCTCCGCGGCGATGTCGACGACGTTGTTGAGCGTGGCGGCCAGGTGGAACCAGCCCGAGATATGCGGCGTAATGAGCATGTTAGGCGCATCCCACAGGGGGCTTGTCTCAGGCAGCGGCTCGGGGTCGGTGACGTCGACCGCGGCGCCGGCGAGATGTCCCGACTCCAGAGCGGCAACCAAATCGTCCGCAACTACGAGGTCGCCGCGGCCGCCGTTGGCAAAGAAGGCGCCCGGTTTCATCGCGGCGAAGAACTCGGCGTTTGCCAGGCCGCGGGTCTCGGGTGTGCTCGGCATAAAGGATGCGACGATGTCAGCTTCCGCCAGGCGCTCGGACAGGGCGTCCATGCCGTCCATGTCCTCAAACACAATGGGGTAGACGAGTGGATGGCGCTTGATGCCGCGGGCGGGCGCGCCCATGTTGCGGCAGAGCGTGGCGAAGTGGCCGCCGATATCGCCCGCGCCCAGCACCAGCACATTGGCGTTTTTGAGCGAGGTGACCGGCCCCAAATCCTCCCAGCGATGCTCGCGCTGCAGGTCCTGGTAGCCGGGCAGGCGCTTCATCATGGAAAGGACCATGGCAAACATGTGCTCGCTTACGGCCTGGCCGTAGGCACCCACCGAGCAGGAAAGCTTAGCGTCGGCTGGCACGGTGCCGGCGGCCAAGTAATCGTCATAGCCGGCGGTCTGCAATTGCAACAGCTGGAGATGTTCGCATGCCGTGAGCATGTCAGGGTCGATGTTGCCCAAGATCACGTCGGCATCGGCGACCTGCTCGCGCATGGCGGCGTCGGAGCTCGTGTAGATAAAGTCCTCGCCCGGAGCGCTCGACTCAAGAATTGCGCGATGGCGGTCGTTGACGGGCAACAAAACCAGGATGTTCACAAGCAGTCCTCTCCGCTTGACCTGCCAAAAAGGGATAGGTTTATTTTGGCAGGTAATATCAGATAAAACGCTAAAAAACGCCGGGCTACGCGATGGTTAGCATATCCATCGCGAAGCCCGGCGCATCCACGGCTACCAGCTCAGCAGCTCGTAGCCGTCCTCGGTCACCACGAGCTGTACCTCGCATTGCGCCGAATCGCTACCGTCCTTGGTGCGCACGCACCAGCCGTCGCCCTTGCTAATCTTAATGTCGGGCGCTCCGGCATTGACCATGGGCTCGATGGTAAAGACCATGCCCGGAGCCATGATGGTGTCCACATCGGGCGCCTCGGTGGTAAAGCCCACAAACGGGTCCTCGTGGAACTCCTTGCCAATGCCGTGCCCGCCGTACTCGCGCACAACGCTAAAGCCAGCGCCCTCGACCGTCTTTTGCACGGCCTCGGCCATAACGGACAGCGGCAGCC
>CAJKZP010000099.1:0-7102 GCA_905204415.1 uncultured Collinsella sp.
CGACCGGAGGGGCCGGATATAAGGTTTATCGCGAGTTCCGCACGCAAAGAAGGCCACTTAATGTGGCCTTCTTCTTGCGCAGGACTGTAGAGCAGGAAACCTTATATCCGGCCCCTCCGGTCGGGGACCGCACCCATACGACTACAGCGTCATGTTTGGATCGGCGTCGACGTCGAACGGCGAGATTTCACCTCGGTCGAATTTACGGCGGGCGACCTCCGCGATCATGGCAGCGTTATCGGTGCAGGCAGACAAGGGCGGCACCGTCACGCGGATCCCCTGACGCCCGAGCTTCTTGATCATCATTTCGCGCAGATGCGGATTGGCCGAAACGCCACCGCCGATGCAATACTCCTTGCACCCGGTGGCATGCAGGGCGTTTTTGGCCTTCTTGTACTGCACGTCAAAGACCGCCGCCTCAAACGAGGCCGCCAGATCGGGCAGATGAATCGTGCGCCCGGCCTTGGTCTCCTGCTCGATGTAGAGCGTCACTGCCGTCTTGAGGCCTGAAAGCGAGAAGCGGTAGTCCCCCCTGCTGTTAAGCGCGCGGGGAAAATCGATTGCCTTGGGATTACCCGTCTCGGCAAGCTTGGAGATGATGGGGCCACCGGGGTAGCCCAGGCCCAGCGCCTTTGCCACCTTGTCGAAGGCTTCGCCCACGGCGTCGTCAAGCGTCTCGCCGAGCACCTCGTAGTCGCCCCATGCCCTTACGTGCACGAGCATGGTGTGCCCGCCCGAGACAAGCGTAAAGATAAACGGAGGCTTAAGGTCGGGCTGCGCCAACAGGTTGGCAAACAGGTGACCCTCCAGATGATTGACGCACACGAGTGGTTTGCCGGCAGCATACGCAAAGCCCTTGGCAAAGGCGACACCCACCACCAGGGCGCCCACCAGGCCCGGACCTTGCGTCACGCCCACGGCGGCAAGCTCACTTGGCGCAATCGCCCCGCCCTCAAGGCCAAGCGATGCCGCGGCATCTTCAAGCGCCGCATCTACGACGCTCACAATCACCTCGACGTGCTTGCGCGAGGCGATCTCGGGCACCACACCGCCAAAGCGGGCATGAAAATCAATCTGCGTCGACACCTGGTTGGCCAGTATCTTGCCGTCCGCATCGATAATCGCCACGGCCGTCTCGTCGCAGGAACTCTCGATGGCAAGCATCAGGCGACGGCACTCGATTTCGGCACGCTCCTCAGCGGTGCGTTCGGGCGCGGGCAGCGGCCATACGCGTTGTTCGGCAGCCGTCGGCTCGGGCGAGGCATTGTCGAGAGGAAGCACCAGGGGCAGCGGCGCCGTCATGACGATGGCATCCTTGCCGGCACCGTAGTAGCCACGGCGACGACCCGCCTCGGTAAAGCCCAGGGCGACATAGAGTGCAATTGCGCCCTCGTTGCCGTCCTCGACCTCAAGCGAAGCCGTAGTGCAGCCGAGCATCTGCGCGTCATAGCTCACGTGCGACAGCAGCTTGCGAGCAATGCCCTCGCGGCGATGAGTCGGATCGACGGCAACGTCCATAATCTGCACGTCCCCGTCGATGACCATACCGCCGGCAAGACCCAGCAGCTGACCGTCGTCGTGCGCCACCCACCAGCTACGCGGCGCGGCAACGCCCTCGCCCAGCTCGGACAGGAACATGCTCGGCGTCCACGCCTCGTGTCCGGCGCCTTCAAAGCAGGCGGTCTCCAGTGCGCTCGCGCCCTCGGCATCCGCCGCGCCCATGGGGCGGAATTGCAGATGACGTCCGGCGAGCTCATCGGCAACACCTGTCACCTCACTCTGCGCGCTCTCGGCAAGACCCAGGCGCTTGCGCTCGTTTTCCTCGGCGTCCGAAAGACGCGTATAGATCGGCAAGACGCGAGCCGGATCGCCATCGCCTGCGGCGTGCGCCATCAGCAGGCCCTCGCCCGAGGGCCACCACAGGTCTCGCTCCACGCAGCGCGCCGTCTCGTCCTCACCCAGCAGCTTGCCATAACGCACGAGACCGTCACCAGTCAGCTGAACCTGATCCCAGTCCGCGGTCTGGCGCCACTCATCAAGCGCCACGGCGGCCTTGACCACGCGTTCGCGCTCAAACAGACGCTCGGGACCCTCATCCTCCAGCACATACAGCGCCGGGTACACCTCGCCGCGCATGGCGTCGGCAAGAACACCAAGCTTACCGCGTATGCCAGCTTTCCATGCCGTCCAGGCACAAGCGTCAAGTGTCGACACGCCGAGCAACGGCACGTTGGCACCGCGTGCCAGGCCCTTTGCGGTGGAGATGCCGATACGCACGCCCGTAAACGAACCCGGGCCGCGGCCGACCACATAACAGCCGACATCGCTGCGATCCAGACCGGCTTGCTTTAGTACGTCATCAACAGTATTCACTAGCTCCACATTGGCATGGCGGCGACACAGATGGTCCCCACTTACCAGCTTTGCCTCGCCTGTCTGCACATCAATCCAGCTTGCCGCGCAGGCAAGCATGTCGGTCGATGTGTCGAGCGCCACCACCAGCGCGTTGTCGTTATGCAAGCTCATCTTGTACAGCCTTATCTATCAAATGGGAAAGCTCATTCGCGCGCTCGCCGTGTGCCTCAAGCGTTATCGTCCGCACGTCGCTATCGTCCTCATCGCGCTTAAGCGCCACCGAAAGATACTCATCCGTCAGTTCATCCTGAAACTGCTCGCCCCATTCCAGCAGGCAAACACCCTCATAGCCCAGCACGTCAAAAATGCCCGTATCCTCAAGCTCGTAGGCATGCTCCAGGCGATACAGATCAAAATGGAACAGCGGAATACGTCCTTGGTCATGAACGGCCATGAGCGCGAACGTAGGGCTCGTGACCATATGCTCATCGCCCAGAGCGCGCGAGACGCCCTTGGTAAAGTGGGTTTTTCCCACACCCAAGCCACCGGTCAAAATCAGCACATCGCCATCTTCTAGACACGGTGCGATCAGCTCGCCAAAATGCTCCGTATCGGCAGTACGAGCCGTTCTATAGGTACCTACCCCCAGGCGCTCCAGGGACATATGCGCTCCTTATTATTCCGAGGCGGTCTCCGGCGCGGGGTGCCGCTCCAGATAGTCGCCCAGCATCTTAAAGTCTTCCTCCAGCAACTCCTGCCACGCCGGATTGCGCAGCGCCGCCGCAGGATGAAACGTCGGCATCACCACAAAGTGCCCCATCTGATGGAACCTGCCGCGCAGCTTGGTAATGCCAATCTCGGTCTTGAGCACAAAGTGCGTTGCGGGGTTGCCGAGCGTCACGATGATATCGGGCCAGATGCTTCGAATCTGCTCGCGCAAAAACGGTGAGCAAGCCAGCACTTCCTCGGGGCGCGGATTGCGGTTTCCCGGCGGGCGACACTTAAGCACGTTGGCGATATAGACATCCTCGCGCTTAAGACCTGCCAGGGACAAAATGCCGTTGAGGTCTTCACCCGCCGCACCCACAAAGGGTTCGCCCTGCAAATCCTCGTTACGACCCGGTGCTTCACCAATAAACATGACGCGGGCGCGGGGGTTTCCCACGCCAAACACGATATTGTGGCGCGACTGGTAGAGCTGGCAGAGGTGACAATCGCCCAGAACAGCCTCAATCTCCTCGAGTGCGACCTCACGTGGCGCCTGATGGGTATGGCCGGGGATGTGCATGACGCCCATGGCGACTCCTACACGTAGACCTTGTCGAGGCGCATGCCAAAGCCGCAGGCGACCTCGTAGTTAATCGTTCCGCGCAGTCGGGCCATCTCGTCCATAGTGATCTCGGCATCGCCATCGCGGCCGACAATAATCATCTCGTCACCATACTCGGCCTCGGGAATCTCGTGTGCCGGGTTGGACTGAATGGCGACCATAAACTGATCCATGCAGATATTGCCAACCTGACGCACGCGCTCGCCGCGATACAGCACGTCCATACGATTGGAAAGCGTACGCGATAGGCCGTCGGCATAACCGATCGGCAGCGTGCAGATCTGAACGCGCGTACGCGGTACGCGGTAGGTAAAACCGTAGCCCACACCCTCGCCCATCGCAGGGTGTGCCACGCGCGTCACGCGCGCATGGACGCTCATAACGGGATCGAGCTGCATCACGTGGCCGCTCAGCTCGCACGGCTGCATGCCATACAAGCCAACGCCGGCGCGAATCATATCAAAATGCATCGAAGGGTCGAGCATCGAGGACGGCGTGTTGGCGCAGTGCACGATACCGCACTCAAAACCCGCATCCTTAATGGCCTGAACGGCCTCGGTAAAGCGCTGGCACTGCAGCTTGTAGTCCCAGCCCGAAGGTTCATCGGCAGTGGCGAAGTGTGTAAATACGCCATCGCACTGAATGCCGCGATGGAAACTAATGCCGCGGACAAAGTCGAGCACCTGCGTGTAATGTACGCCGATACGGTTCATACCCGTCTCGATGGCGAGATGGTATTTGCCCACCTTGCCTGCCGCAACGGCGCACTCGCCATACGCAAGAGCAAAGTCAGACGTATAGACCGAGGGCATAATATCGAACTCGAGCAACGTCGGAATGGCTTCGATAGGCGGCTCGCTAAGGATGAGAATGGGTTTCGTGATCCCGCCCTGTCGGAGCTCAACGCCCTCGTTAACCGTCGCCACGGCAAACATGTCGGCTCCGGCCGAATACATGATCTTGGCGCACTCAACAGCTCCATGACCATAAGCGTCGGCTTTAACCACGCAGCATAGGCGCTGGCGCGGATTCAGCAAATTCTTATAGGCCCTCGTGTTGCGGCGAAGCGCCCCGCGGTCGATCTCGACCCAGGACCAACGCGTCAAATCGGCTTTATTCATAATTATTCATCCGACCCTTCGTCTGTGATTCCCAGATCATCGAGCGCATCCTTTGCCGCTAACTCCATGGCGGGACCGATCAAGTCGATAAGATCGGTCGCGATAACGCTCTTCTCGCCAAACTCCGTCGCCGCGGCAAAACCGGCATAGCTATGAAGTGCGACGGCATACGAGTACAGCAGCTCCCAACGGTCCATCGCGTCGCGCATGGTGGCCAGTGTGCCGGCCAGAATGCCCGCAAGGACGTCACCCGAGCCAGCGGTCGCCAACGACGCCGGGCCCGAGAGCGGCAGTAGCACGCGCTCAACACCGCAAATGGCCGTCGTTGGGCCCTTAGCGATAACAACGAGGTTATCGGAACCGGCGGCCCAGACAACCTTTTGCGCAGCAGCAATCGCGGTACCAAGGTCATTGACCTCATCGCCGGCAACAAGACGCGAAAGCTCGCGATAATGTGGTGTCATGACGAGCGGCTGCTCGCGACGATACATCTCGGGATTGCTGTCGATGCCGTCGATTGCAATCTTGGCAAGACAGTTGAGGGCATCGGCATCCAAGATAAGCGGCACGTCGAGCTCGAGCAGACCCGAAACCACCTGCATGGCACCGGCAGACGTCGTCATGCCAGGACCGCACAGCACACAGCTGTATTTCTTGGCAATCTCACATACCGTCATGCGCGCAGCGGCACCAAAAGATCCGCGAGAATCAGATGGAATGGCAAAAACCGGAATCGAGGGGAGCGCCATGCGGATAAGGTTGGCACACGCATCCGGCGTCGCGACCGCCACATAGCCGGCACCTGCGCGAGCAGCGGACTTAGCAGCCATAATGGCCGCACCAGGATACTGCGCCGATCCGGCAACAATGAGCACCGAGCCGCGCGAGTACTTATCGATATTCGTGGGCAGCGGAGCAAAGTAGTCCACAAGGTCGCCGGGCTCCACAATCTCGGCAGCATGGTCGACATCGTCAATGACCTCATCAAGGCGGTCATACAGACCACCGCAGACCAGATCGCCTGCATATTCGGGACCGTCAGCGCTGTATAAGCCGATCTTGGGAGCAATCATCGTCACCGTACGCTCGGCACGAATGCAGTCATCATCAACCACACCCGTCTCGGCATTCAGGCCCGAGGGAACATCGATGGAAACAACACAATCGGCATTTTCATTGACCGTGGGAATCCAGATTGAAAACGGCGCACGGAGATCACCGTGAAAACCAGTACCAAAAATGGCATCGACTACAACATCAGCCTTATCGATCAGCACCTCCAGCTCATCACGAGAGGGGCCGACACACACGTGCACGTCGCGGCCAGCAGTGCGGCGAGCAACATGGCGAGCGAGAGCGGCAGGGATCTCATCCGGCTCAACCGGAGAGACGATATCAACATCAACGCCCTTATGCGTCAGAATGTCAGCGGCAACCCAGCCATCTCCGCCATTATTGCCAAAACCGACCAATACAAGAACGCGATCGGGGTTGAGCTTTAAAATCTCATTGGCGGCAAATTCGCCCGCCAACTCCATGAGTTCGGCCTTCGAGGTGCCCTCACGCTCGATGATATCTTCGAGGCGAACGACTTCCTCGGTACTCAAAACCGGTTTCATCTATGCTCCTAGCGCATCTTGTGGACCATCATCCAGATGTTCCGACAAAGCAGATTGTTGCAGCTGTTCGAGTTCATCCAGGACTGAACGAGCCTCTTTAAATGTCTGAGCAACGCGCTCCTTCGTGCTCACTTTCTCTTCCTTGGGTTTAGGTCGAGCATCCTCGGTGATCGCAATGGCATTAGCGACAGCCAAGTCACCCGTCAGGGTAATAGAAAGAGCAACCTCGACAACGCCCAATTCCTGGGCGATTTCGAGAGCGCGACCCGAAAGCAGCGCTTTTGGCTTGCCGAGCTTATCGCGCGTTACAGAAACGTCTTTACGGCCAACGCCCTGACTAAAGCCCGTTCCAAGAGCCTTAAGCACCGCCTCGCGAGAAGCAAAACGACTAGCATAGTGCGCGGCAGGGCGAGACGATGTGTCGCAATACGCACGCTCTTCATCGGTAAACACGCGTCGGGCAAACGCGGGCGTCTTCTCAAGGATTGATTTCATTCGGGAAATCTCGACGATATCAACGCCGATTCCGGCTTCGGCCATAATCACCTCCATGCTGCACAGACTAAGATATTGTAGCCCGTTCGCAGAAGATGCGACAAACGAGGGCTAAAATCACAGCGACAAAGAAGTGTTGGGCATCGAAACGCAAAAAAGGGGGAGGCCGCGAGGCCTCCCCC
>CAJKZP010000100.1:0-6992 GCA_905204415.1 uncultured Collinsella sp.
GATCTTGCGGTACCACAGCACCCGCTCGTCGGCGTCGGGCACGTACTCTTCGGGCAGGTAGGTGTGCCCCGGCACGTTCACCGTGATGTCGGAGAGCGCAGGCGGCAGCGCGTCCATGGCCTTGAGGTCGCCTTCGCGCGTGGCGCTCACGGCCTGGTTCAGCATCTGCGCGAACAGGTCGAAGCCCACTGCGGACATGTTGCCCGACTGCTCGGCGCCCATGAGGCTGCCGGCGCCGCGGATCTCCAGGTCGCGCATGGCGATGCGCATGCCGCTGCCCAGGTCCTGGAACTCGGAAAGTGCGGTCAGGCGCGCCGTCGCCTCCTCGGTGAGCGGCAGCTCGCCCGGGAACATAAAGTACGCGTAGGCCTGCGTGGCAGAGCGGCCCACACGGCCCTTGAGCTGGTAGAGCTGCGCCAGGCCCAGGCGCTGCGAATCCTCGATGATAAGGGTGTTGGCGGTCGCGTTGTCGATGCCGCTCTCCACGATGGTCGTGGCGATGAGCACGTCGATCTTTTTGGTCGCGAACTCGATCATCACGTCCTCGACCTCGCGGGGGCTCATCTTGCCGTGCGCCACGCCCACGCGTGCCTCGGGCGCGGCCTCGTGCACGCGCGCCACGGCGTCGTCGATGGTCTTGACGCGGTTGGACACGTAGTACACCTGACCGCCGCGGCCCACCTCCAGGCGAATCGCCGCACTCACCACGTCGGGGTCGTACTCCCCCACGTGCACGATCACAGGACGACGCCCGGTCGGCGGTGTGGTGATCAGGCTCATATCGCGCACGCCGCTCGTGGCCATCTGCATGGTTCGCGGAATCGGCGTGGCCGAAAGCGTGAGCACGTCAATCTGCTCGCGCAGGTTCTTGAGCTGCTCCTTGTGCTGCACGCCAAAGCGCTGTTCCTCGTCGATGATCACCAGGCCCAGGTTCTTGGGGTTCACATCGGCCGAAAGCAGACGATGCGTGCCGATGAGTACGTCGATCGTGCCCTCGGCAAACGCCTTGAGCGCGCGCTTCTGCTGCGCCGGCGTGCGGAAGCGGCTGAGCACCTCGACCTCAAGGCCAAACGGGGCAAAGCGCTCAAAGAACGTCTCGTAGTGCTGCTGGGCCAGAATGGTCGTGGGGCAGAGCACCATGACCTGGCGGCCGGAGTCCACACACTTAAACGCCGCGCGCAGGGCGACCTCGGTCTTGCCAAAACCCACGTCGCCGCACAGCAGGCGGTCCATGGGCTTGGGCGCTTCCATGTCGGCCTTAATGTCGGCGATGGCCTCCAGCTGGTCGCGCGTCTCGTCGTAAGGGAAGCTCTCCTCCATCTCGATCTGCTCGGGCGTGTCGGGCGGGCAGGCGATACCGGTAATCGACGAGCGGCGCGTATACAGATCGACCAGGTCAAACGCCAGCTTTTTGGCGTTCTTGCGCGCCTTGTTCGTGGCGCGCGTCCAGTCGGCGGTGTTGAGCCTGGTCAGGCGCGGCTTGTCGCCGTCGGGGCCAACATAGCGCGTGATGCGGTCGACCTGCTCGAGCGGCACGTAGAGCTTGTCGCCGTCGGCATATTCCAGCAAGAAGTAGTCGCGCTCCTTGCCGCCCACTTCCTGGCGCGCAATCTCGCTAAAGAGCGCGATGCCGTGAGTGGCGTGCACCACGTAGTCGCCCGGCTTAAACGGGAACGTGATCTGCGTAATGTCAACCTTGCGGCGGCTGCGCGCGCGGTTGGCGTCCATGCGGGCGTTGAGGTCGGCGATCGAGAACACGGCCAGGTTGGCATCGGGCACCACCACGCCCTGCGGCAGGGCGGCATCCACAAAGGTCACGCGTCCGCGCGAGATGGTGGGCACGGCGGCACCGGCGGCAGCACCCGCCTCGAGCGAGCGGGCGTTGAGCGCATCGGCGCGGCGCTCGCGAATGGAAGCATGGGCCTCCTGGCGTGCGGCACGGTCGGCGGAATCCGCCGCTGCCACGCGCACGCGGTCGCCGATAGCGCCGGCATTTTCAGGTGCGGCCGTCAGCGACTCCTCAAAGGTAATGCCCTCGTCGCCAAAGGTGAGCTCCATCGACTCGCGCGCACCGCGGTCGGGGATGGCAAACACGCAGGCATAGCGCTTGCCCACGACCTCCTGAATGCGCGTCATAAAGCGATTGTCCGAGCCCGCAATGGCCGGCTGCTCAATCTTGAGCTCGGCCGTCACCGCACCGCCGGCACGAATGAGGCTCACGTAGTTCAGGCGCTGCTGGGCACCAAAATCGAGCTGTTGAGCGCGCACGTACAGACCGTCCAGGCGGTCAATCCCCGCCTCGCCGGCACGGGCCTCGATATCCTCGTAGGCGCGCAGGCAGTCGTCGAACAGCGAGCGCGGCTCGGACAGAACCACGAGTGCCTTGCCGCTCACGTGCGCCAACGGGCTTACGGTCTGGCCGTACATCACCGGCAAAAAGCGGTCGAGCTCGGGCGTGACGATACGCGCATCCACCATCTCGAGCAGCGCCGCCAGTTTGCTGTCGTCCTGGCTGGCGCGATAGAGCGCCACATGCATGTTGTGGACGGCCTCGTCGGTAAGCGCCAGCTCACGGCAGGGGAAGATCTCGATACTGTCCTCGTTACCGATGGTCTGCCCCGTTGAACTCACCATGCGGCGGATGCGGTCAATCTCGTCGCCGAAAAACTCGATGCGCACGGGCGCCTTTTCCTGCGCGGGAAACACCTCTACGGTGTCGCCGTGAACTCGGAACAGGCCAGGCGCATCGGCGGCACCGGCATTGGTGTAGCCCATGCCCACCAGGCGCTGCGGCACCTCGTCAAAAGGAATCTCCTCGCCCACCGCAAAAGTAGTGGACTCCCAGTAGCGGCTCTCGACCGGCGGCACGCAACGCAGCAGCGCGCGGGCCGAGGCAACCATGATGCAGTTGTCGCCGCGCACGATGCGTCCCAGGGCCTCGCAGCGCTGAGCCACCACGGCGTCGTCGGGCGCCTGCTCGCGCCACGGATAGTCCTTACGCTCGGGAAAACGGCACACGTGCGCCAGGCCCACGTAGGCGGCAAGGCTGCGCGCGGCGCGATCGGCCGCGTCCTCGCCGCTCACAATGTAGACCGTGGGGCGCGGACGGCGCGCAAACTGGGCTGCCGCCATAAGCGTGCGGCCCGACTGCGACACAGCCAGCGTCACGTCCTCGCCAGCATCGAGTCCGGTCTCGACAGTCTGCAAGGCCTCGGCAGTGTAGAGCTGCGCGGCTATACGGTGAATGAGCATGCTGTTCCTCCGGCATTGCAACGCCAAAAGCCCGCCGGGGCAAGCTCGGCGGGTCGTACGTCAAAGTTCATTAACGTTTATGGTACCGCACGACCCCGCGGCCAAAAGCCAAAGCGACATCATGCCAAATGTTGCCCACAACGGTCTTGCTAACGCGTTTTCCCAGCTTATTAATCCACTCTCCGCTTTTTGATTTGTTGTCTTCCGGCAGCGATTTACACCGTCCGCGCCCCCTGGCGAGCATTTCGAGCTGCAAAGCGCCTATAATTGATATTGCTTACGTATTCAATGTCACTTTTTGAGGAGGGGGGGGGGTAAAAACAAATGGCGTACACTCCATCTTATGCACTGTACGCCGGGCTTAAGTCACTCGGTCGCATCAACAACGGTAACGCCGCGCAAATTCTCATGGCCGGCAACGCCCGTTACGGTGGACGCCTCATCTCCGAACGCTTGAATGTCCCGTCGTTTATCTCACGCGAAATCGTTCACGCTAAGCCCGGTGACCTTCCCGAGCTGCTTTTTGCACCCTTTGAACAAAGTGCGCGCCAGATACTCAACCTCATCATGCAAAACCGAGGCTCCGACCCCCAATCGCTGAGCAAGGTCGCTAAACGCTATATGGAGTCGTGCGTCCCGAACATGCAGGATGCCCTTACCAACTGCGGCGTCGACGGCATGCTCTTTAGGAACGGCGTCGAGCGCATCGAGACCGCCGACGATAGCGACATTAAAGATCGCCTCTACATCCACCTGGTCTTTTTTATCGTTACCGGCTGTCTTGGCGACCCCGCCCGCGCCATAGAATACACCGAGTCGTTTGTGTCCGACCAGATGCTCTCGACGCTCGGCACGGTCGAGACGACCGTCACCTCGTTTTTCTCGGCTGCCGCACGCCCTACGGGAGATATTCGCCTGGGCCTGCTGCGCGTTGTGGGCGACTCGGCGCGTCCGCCGCTGCGCCCCCTATCCATGGATCCGACGGGCAGCATTATCGGATCGCTGACGGGCGACGAAAACGCCATCACTGACGTCGATTCCGATGTCTCGCGCCAGCACCTGCGCGTTTGGCTGCAAGACGGACGCTGGCTTGCGCAGGGCCTCGACTCCACCAACGGATCGTTTTTGATCTCGGGCGTCGACCGCTGCCGACAGGCTATCGAGCCGGCCCGCCGTGACCGCCCCGCCAACTTTGCCAACACCCCCGTCGAGATTCACAACGGAGATATGCTCTGCTTGGGTGCCACGACGCGCTTCTTGGTCATCCGCATCACCGACTAGCCCGCGCACACATTATCGACGCACAAGGTGCCGTTATTTGCATCAACCCATGCAAATAACGGCACCTTTTCAATTAAGTCAACGGTTGCGCTACCTTTTCACTAACATCACCGTTATACATTTTCTTTTCGAAAGGATCGCCCCGTGACGTATGACACGGACATGAATATCATCGCGTTGTCCCCCTTTGAACCAAACGCCATGTTTGCGACCACCGAAGACCCCGATGCCATTCGCCGCTTTACCACTCTGTTGGATTGCGGAGCAGTCGGCGGAGGCTCCCACCATCTTCGCAAGGTCGCCAACACCGAGGGCGAGACCTTTGCACTCAAAACGCTGTGGCCTCTCGATAGCCGCGAAGAAAACGGTCCCGCCGTCACCCCTTCGGACATCAAGACGCTTACCGAGGAATATCGCAACCTTGCAGCCGTCTCACTGTTGGGCGGCTTTCCCAAAACCTATGGCTACGGTTATACCGGCAACACGCCGGTCATCCTTATGGAGTGGATTGAGGGCCTGCCCCTTCGCGATGCCGCGGCAGAGCTAACCGACCCCGCCGAGGGCGGCCACATTCCCGCAAACACCGTCGCCGCAATCGGAAAACGCCTGGGAGAGATTCTCCTGGGTGCCCAAAAGCTCGATGCGCCGTTTGCGCACCGTGATATCTCCTTGCGCAATATCATCATTCGCACAACGCGCCGGCCCCTTGCCCAGCAGATTGCACACTGCAGTTTTGACCTTTGCCTGGTCGATCTGGGCAGCTCGAGCATCAAGCGCTCGGACCCCTCGTTTACCATGTCCACCGGCATCTGGCGCAACGGCACCCCCGAGTTCGCCCCGCCCGAGATGCTCTCCAACGATATCCCCGAGCTGGCGCCGCTTCGCACGTCGCCCAGCATCGATACATATGAGCTCTGCAGTGTGCTCTATACGCTCTATGCCGGTCATACGCCATACCGCCTAAACGAGCATATGGACCAGTCTCCCTACCTGTATAAGATCGAGCACGAGCCCGAGCCGCTCGAGGCGCGCTTACCCGGCGACCAAAAGCTCGTCGATATCATCATGAGCGGTATCCATAACGAGCAGTCCCAGCGCGCGCCGCTGTCTACGATTGTCGGCAAACTCGATGCCTGGATTAAAGACATCGATTTTGAGCCGCGCACGCCACTGCCCGCACCTGTCGATTTTAGCCAGCAACCAAAGGCTTCCGGCTCCGTCAAGGCTCAGACGCGCCACCTGGTCATCTCGCGTCGCACTGCGCTCGCGCTCGGCGGCGTCTGCGTTGCCGGCATCGCAGCTTCCGCCATTGCCACGGGATGCTGGGGGCTCATCGACCTTGCACACGGCATTAAGCCGTCACTCGACGATTACACCTGGGAAGAACTCGCCCTGAT
Source organism: uncultured Collinsella sp. (assembly GCA_905204415.1). Taxonomy (GTDB): domain Bacteria; phylum Actinomycetota; class Coriobacteriia; order Coriobacteriales; family Coriobacteriaceae; genus Collinsella. The sequence goes on from CAJKZP010000100.1 coordinate 5,931, forward strand.
CTCCCGCAAAATCCAAGAGACATCTACCAACAAAAAGGCGCTCGAGATTGCCGAAACCTACCACCTGGTAAACAGCAAGCAGTCGCTCGAAAACGAGAACACCAAGACCGTCAGGCTTTCCGATGGGACCAAGGCACAAGTCCAGATCGTGGGCTTTAAGGCAGACACGTTCACCGATGACGGCCTCCCCGCTGGCATCACCTTTATGTTCCGTACCCCCATCGCCATGCGCGCCGTAAATGACAGCGCCGCGACGGGTGGCTGGGAGCAATCGTCGCTTCGCGAATGGTTGGCGGACGAGGGCATGGCTACGCTGCCCGACGATCTCCGTAATCAGATCCGCTCGGTGCGAAAGCTCACCAACAACACCGGCAGCACCAAAGACGTCTCCAGCATCACCGCCACCGATGACAAGCTGTGGCTGCCGTCCATGAGCGAGCTGTGCGGCTACCAGGCGCCCGAAACGTTCGCAGAAGGCTGCGAGTACCTTTCTGCCCTCTACAGCGAAGAAGGCGAGCAGTACCAACTCTATCGCGAGCAGAATGTGAGCGGCCTGACCACCAACGATGCCATGATCCGCACCGTCGCCGGCAAAAAAATCTGCTACTGGGAGCGCACCCCCAGCGCCGACTGCAGCGAGGGCGCCGACTCGACGTACTTTAACCGCGTTGGAAAAGACGGCGACGTATTTTGCTGGGCAACGCCCGGAAACAAACCGGACCAAATGACCTATGTCCTGCCCGGCTTTTGCATCTAACACCTTCCCCGGATACCAGAAAGGAGCCTTGCATCATGCGTGCGGAAACACCTTCCGAGGTGCTCTTTGATTTCCTTAAGTGCGACCTGCAGATCAATAATCGCGAAGCGGCGCGCATCTTGATTTCGGACAAGCCGATGGGCTCCAAACCGGCCCCAAGGTTTCGCATTACCGAAAAAACGTTCCTATCGCGACGCGTGGTGCATGTCGTTCCGGGTACCGACAAGATCGACCCCGAGATGTTTGCCGATTTTTCGCAGAGCGTCCAGAACTTGGCCGCTGCTGTAAAAATCGGCAGCGGCAGC
>CAJKZP010000101.1:0-6936 GCA_905204415.1 uncultured Collinsella sp.
GGCTACCGTTACGGCCGCGACCTGGCCAACGAGTTTATGGATACGCTCGAGGGCGCGCCCAAGGGCGATATCCGCGGTGCCATGGCGCTGCTCATCGACAAGCAGGACGATCCGCGCCGCGTCGAGGTGTACTCGGCGCTGCAGGATCTGGTGCTGGCCGGAGGTCGCTAGATGGAGCTCACGGACCGCTCTGGTTACTTTGCGGGCCCCGGCATGCTCGGCGGCTCTTTTGGCGATGCCTCGCGCGCAAGCGACGAGGCCGCCGAGGGCGTCGCCGACCCTTGCCTGGGCCATGCGCCCGACCAAGTGGTCTTCTACGAGCTCACGCGTAAGTTTGTGGAGACCGAGGAAGACGTTCCCCAGGAGGCCTGCGACGTGCTGTACTACACGCTCGCCGTGGGCCACCACACCGGCGTGCTCGACTGCTTTGAGCCGCGCCTGTCGGTGCCGGTGAACGTGTTCTATACGCTTATCGACGCGTTGCCGGAGGGGGAGGCCAAAACCAAGTTCGAGGCCATCCGCTCCTTTGGCGAGTGCCAGCTTGACAAGGCAGCGGTGCCGTCGCTGCTCGAGGCCTGCGACACGCTGCTCGACGAGCGCGGTTTTCGCGGGTCGGCCAAGGCCGGCATCTCGGTGTTCGACGACGACTTTGGCCTGCATGCCCAGCAGGTCGCGTTCTTAATGAAGTTCCGCGATCTGGTGGAGCGCGTGCGCGATGTGTCGGGCGTGTATCTGACGGGGAGGTTGCAGTAATGGGTCGCGTTGTGGATGGTCGTGTGAACGGCGCCCCGTTTGCGGGTATCGTGCTCACGGCGGGAAGCGTGCTGCGTGCCGACGATGCCGCCGGCCCCGTGCTCTCCAAAAAGATGGAGGACGCGCCGCTTGCCGGCTGGTACACCATCGATGGCGGTCAGACGCCCGAGGATGACATCATCGAGGTCAAGCGCGAGCGTCCGCCGCGTCTGGTCTTGGTCGATGCTGCCGACATGGCGCTGCCCGTCGGGTCCATCCGTTTGCTCGACAAGCGCGATGTAGCCCGCAAGTCGATGTTCACCACGCATTCGCTTCCTTTGTCGATTCTTATCGAGGAAATCGAGCAATCGTGCGAAGATATCGTCTTCATAGGGATTCAGCCGGGCGACACGGAGTTCTACAACCCCATGTCCCCGGAAGTCTTTGACGCCGTCGACGCCGTGTACGACGCCGTGGCCGCCAACGACTTTTCCCACTTTGTCCGCTTGGGGCAAGAGCAATAGGAGCGCTTGTCCCTGCTGATTAGGAAAGAAGTGATTGACATGGCAGATTCCAAGGTGGAGTACCCCGCTCCCGATTGTCTGGCGCCCGCCGCGATCGAGGCCAAGACCGAGGCCGCCGGCGTGACCAAGGCCAACCTGCCGGTCGCAAAGGCCTTTCTGTTGGCAATGTTCGCCGGTGCGTTTATTGCCTTCGGTGGCCTGTTCTTTACCGTGTTCTTGAGCGATAGCACGCTGGGCTGGGGCGCCCAGCGCGTCGTGGGCGGCCTGTGCTTTTGCCTGGGCCTGGTGCTGGTGCTGGTGTGCGGCGCCGAGCTGTTTACCGGTAATTCGCTTATGGTCTGCGCGCTCAAGAGCAAAAAGATCACCCTGGTCCAGATGCTCAAGGCCTGGGTCGTCGTATGGGTCGGTAACTTTGTCGGTGCCCTGTTCATCGTCTTTTTGGTGTACATGGCCGGCATTTACAAGCTCAACGGCGAGGCGGTCGCCAATTCCATGGTGAGCGTCGCCGCCGGCAAGGTGACGATCGACTGGGTGACGATCTTCTTCCGCGGCATCCTGTGCAACATCTTTGTGTGCCTGGCCGTGTGGATCGGTACCGCCGGCAAGACCGTGGTCGATAAGGTTGTGGGCATTCTGCTGCCCATCGCCGCCTTTGTGGCATGCGGTTTTGAGCACTGCGTCGCCAACATGTACTTTTTGCCCATGGGTGCCGTGATGCACGCGTGCGGCTATGGTGCCAAGGTCGCCGGCGCCGATGCGCTCAACGCTGCGGGCATTGCGTTTAACCTGTCCGCCGCCACGTTGGGCAACATCGTGGGCGGCGCGGTTCTGGTCGCGCTCGGCTACTGGTTTATCTACGCCAAGAAGTCCGAGGCGTAAGGTATCGTCTGTTTGACGTTGGGCCTCCCGCGGGGCGTTGCCGTGCGGGAGGCTTTTTTGGCCTGGGGCTCGTTGCCGGGCTTTTGGCCTGCTGTGTTTGGCTTGTGAAAGGGGTAATCGAGATGGCATCTGCTTTGGAGCGTGACGGTCGCGCCTTGGTGACCACATGCGGGGGATGCTATGCCGATTGCGCCTTTGCGGCACGCGTTGAGGACGGTCGCGTGGTGGCAGAGTTGCCGGTGCCGGGGCATCCGTGCGCGGCGCGTGCCCTGTGCGCCCGCGGACGGCATCGCCTGGCAATGCCGTTTGACGAACGCGACCGCATCGTGCACCCCATGCGACGCCGCCAGGATGGCTCGGGGTTCGATGTGATTTCGTGGGACGAGGCGTTCGCGCAGATTGCCGAGCGTCTTTTGGGGATTGTTGACGAACGCGGGTCTCGTGCGCTGGGCATGACGCTCGGCGTGCCCTCGTTCGACCGCTACTGGGCCTATCGCTTTATGCATGCGCTGGGCTCGCCTAACGTGTACGGTGCCGACGGTGCCTGCGAGGTAAGCCGTCTCACCGGCTGGGAGCACAGCCTGGGCTATAGTCCCGCCTCCGACCTTGCGCATACCGATTGCATCATGTACCTGGGGCGTTCCATTGTCGATTCGTCGACGATGGGGGCCGTTGATGTGCTCAACGACGCGCGCCGGCGTGGGGCGAAGATTATCGTGGTTGACCCCCGGCGCAGTGGTTCGGCTGCGCTTGCCGACCGCTGGCTGCGCGTACGTCCCGGATGCGACCTGGCCTTGCTGCTGGGCATTGCGCATGTGCTCATTGCCGAGGGCCTGTACGACCACGAGTTCGTTGACCGCTACACCACAGGCTTTGACGAGCTGGTGCAAGCGGCCGCTGCTTGGACGCCCGAGTGGGCTGAGTCGATGTGCGACGTGCCGGCGGACGATATCCGTGCGACTGCGCGTGATTTGGCTGCCGCGGCGCCTGCTGCGGTGGTGGACGCTGGCTTTCATGGTGGCATCGGTATCGCGTATGCCAACAGTACGCAGACGGCGCGAGCTATCTGTGTGGTCGATGTGCTGCTGGGCTGTATTGGACATGCGGGCGGCGCGCTCAATCCACCCACACCGCTTGCGCTGGGTGACCTCGATCCCGCACGCTTTGCGACGCCGCCGGTGCCACGTGAGCCTAAGCTGGGGTCCGAACGTTATCCACTCGTCGACCCCGAGCGCGGTCTGTGCACGACCATCGGCCAGTCGATTCTTGCCGGCGATTTGCGTGGACTCATCGTCTATGCCAGTAACCCCGGTGCGGGCTATGGCAATGCGCAGGCTTGGTTGGGTATTTTGCAGCAGCTCGACTTGCTCGTGACGATTGATATTCGCTGGTCCGAGACAGCGCGTGCTTCTGACTTCGTGCTGCCCGACGTGACGTATCTGGAGGCTGACCGCGGCGTGGGAACGGTGACGGGTGCCAACGATGCGCGCGTGTTCTACCGCAACGCCGTGCTGCCTGTGCAGCATGACGACACACGTCCTGGTCGGGAGATTTTTGCCGGTCTGGCGCAGGCGTGTGGCGTGGGCGAGTACTTCCAGTTTACGTCTTACGATCTGGCGGCTGCCCAGGTGGCACCGTTTGGGATCGATCTGGACGAGCTCAAGGAGCGCGGCTGGGCCGATACGGGCATGGCGCTGCCGACGCGTACGGGTGAGCCGGTGATTCCCTTGGATGGCGGCAAAATTGCGCTGGCAAGCGACATATGGGAGCGAGCCGGCATGGGCCGTGTGCCCAACTGGATCGCTCCCATGGTGGAGCCCGGCCTGGGGATGTTTCGTCTCATTAGCGGCAACCGCCCCTTTGAGTCGCACACCTTGCGAAGGCTTGCGGCCCAAGGTGCCGCCGAGGCGGGCTCGGATCTGGATGCTGTGCAGATGAATGCCGATGCCGCCGCTCGCATGGGTATCGCCGACGGCGAGGTTGTCGAGCTTGTGAGCGATATGGGCCGCGATCGCGTGCGCGTGGAGACGACGCCCTATCTGCATCCGGCGTGCATCTTTACGTCGGCCGCCCCCGGTGGGCGTTCGTTTGGCTCCGATGCCGGTGGCGCTCAAGCCTTAGGCGTGGGCCCGCTCGATCATACGCCGCTGCGCTGGGACCCGTTGACGGGCGCCGCGCTCACCCAGGAAAACGCCGTTCGCGTGGAAAAGATCGCGGCGCGCGAGGATAATAGCGATTGATTGACTCAGCCGATCGAATTGGCTGATAGTTTGACGTCCGAACGATTGATTCACCTTTGGTTTTGAAAGGCCGCACATGAGCGATAGCCAGAACATGTCCGATGAGGTGCGCGCCCGCCTGCGCGCCATTCCCTCCGTCAACGAGCTGCTTGCCGAGTGGCCGGTAGTGAAGGCGGCGGGGGAGACCTGCGACGCGGTGGTGCATACCGCCGTCACGGCCGAGCTCAACGAGGAGCGCTCCGCCATTCGCGCCGGTGCCGCCCCGCGCTCTAAGCGCGACCTGGCCTCGGCGATCGAGTGGCGTGCGCATCGATCCGCGCTGCCGAGCCTGCGTCCCGCCGTCAACGCCACGGGTGTGGTTATCCATACCAACCTGGGTCGAGCCCCGCTCGCGGAGTCGGCCGCCAAGGCCGTGGCCGAAGTCGCGCGCGGTTACAGCACGCTCGAGTACAGCGTGGACACCTGCTCGCGCGGGTCGCGCAAGGAACATGCCGCGCAGCTGATCCGCTCACTCACCGGTACCGATGACGCGCTCGTGGTCAACAACAACGCCGCCGCGGTGCTGCTGGTGCTGGCGACTCATGCCGCGGGCAAAGAGGTCATCGTCAGCCGCGGTGAGCTTGTCGAGATTGGCGGCAGCTTCCGTATCCCCGATGTTATGGAGGCCTCGGGTGCCAAGCTCGTTGAGGTCGGGGCCACCAACCGTACGCATTTGAGCGACTACGAGCGCGCCATTACGCCCGATACGGCGATGATCCTCAAGGTCCATCCTTCCAACTATCGCATCGAGGGTTTCCACGAGGAAGTGAGCTCAAGGGAGCTCGCCGCGCTGGCCCATAAGCACGGCCTGCTGTTCTATGAAGACCAAGGCTCGGGCGCGCTGTTGCCCGACGACATCTTGGTGCGCGGCGGCGAGGAGCCCACGCCGGCTTCGGTCGCGGCGGGGCTCGATATCGTGTCGTGCTCGGGCGATAAGCTGCTCGGTGCCGCACAGGCGGGCATTATCATGGGCCGTCGCGATCTGGTCCAGGCCTGTGGGTCGCATCCGCTTATGCGCGCCCTGCGCCCGGGTAAGTTGGCGCTCGCGGCGCTCGAGGCCACTCTGCGCATCTACATGGACGGGACGGATGTGGCCCATCGAGAGGTGCCGGTGCTCAACATGCTTACGCTGCCGCAGGCCCATTTGGAGCGACGTGCCCGCAAGCTGCGCGATCGTATGGTCGCCGGGCTCGATAAGGCGGGTTGCCCGTGTGCCGTGCAGGTGGAGATTGTCGAGGAGTCGTCGACTCCCGGCGGCGGCTCGCTGCCTACCGTCGAGCTGCCCACGATGTGCGTGGCCGTCTGCCCGGTCGACGGGCGCCTGTCCCTTGACGCGCTCAAGCGCTCGCTCGTCCAAGACTTCGATACGCCGGTCGTCACGCGCGCCTCGCACGACCGCATTTTGTTTGATGTGCGCACACTCGTGGGCGACCGCGATATCGAGACGGCGGCATCGACGCTCGTCGCGTGCGTTGAGAAGGCGGTTGCACGATGAGTAAGGTTCAAGCGCTGGTGGAGTGTCCCGTTATCGTTGGCACGGCGGGCCACGTCGACCACGGTAAGTCGGCACTGATCGAGGCGTTGACCGGCAAGAATCCCGACCGTCTGGAGGTTGAGCGCCGTCGTGGTATGACCGTGGAGCTTGGCTTTGGCGAGTTGGCGCTGCCGAGTGGCAAGATCGTCGGCCTGGTCGACGTGCCCGGCCATGCCCACTACCTGCGCGCCATGGTGCAGGGCGCCACGGGCATCGACGTGGCCGTGCTGGTGGTTTCGGCCGTCGAGGGCGTGATGCCGCAGACCCGCGAGCACGTGCACGTGCTGGAGCTGCTGGGCGTCACGCATATGGTGGTGGCGCTGACTATGTGTGACCTGGCCGATGCCGAGATGACCGAGCTTGCCGAGCTCGATGTCGATGACTTTTTGTCGGGTACCGTGTTTGCGGGCGCGCCGATTGTGCCCGTGTCGTCTAAGACGGGCGAGGGGATCGACGGTCTGCTTGCGGTGCTCGACGAGCAGGTAAGTGCCTGCTGGGATGCCTGCCACGACCGTGCCGAGCGTACCGATTCCGCGCCGCGTCTGCCGATTGACCGCTGCTTTACGATCAAGGGCGTCGGAACCGTCGTGACGGGAACGCTGCACGATGCGCCGGTTGCGGTGGGAGACGAGCTGATGGCTTTGCCGTCGCGTACGGTCTGTCGCGTGCGCGGGATTCAGGTGCATGGCGATACGCCGCGCGCGCTGCCTGGGCAACGCGCGGCGCTCAACCTGGTCGGTGACGGTGTCGCGGCGCTTGACCGTGGCGAGATGCTGGGCGTGGCGGGCCGCTTTGGTCAGACGTTGCGCTTTATGATGACGTTCACCTACCTGGGCCGCGAGGGCGCCAAGCCGCGCGTGCTCGAGTCGGGTGCGCGCGTGCATGTGATGGCCGGCACGGCCGAGGTCGTCGGCCGCATCATGCTTTTGGAGGGCGAGGCCCCCATGGCGGTGGGCGAGACCCGTACCGTGCAGGTGCGCCTGGAGGA
>CAJKZP010000102.1:0-6918 GCA_905204415.1 uncultured Collinsella sp.
GGACGCGACCAAGGTCGTTCAGCAGCTCATGGAGGGCCCCAATGCGGGCTCCGATGCACTGACTATCCCAGAGGGCCTGACGGTTGACCAGGTCGCCGATCGCGTGGCCAAGGCATACGACAGTATCTCCAAGGAAGACTTCCTCAATCAGGCAAAGGCCTCCAACTATGTGAAGGACTATAGCTTCCTTGAGGGCGCTGCAAACGATTCGCTCGAGGGCTTCCTATTCCCCAAGACCTATTCGTTGGGTAAGGACCCGTCTGCCGATGATGTGATTCGCGCCATGCTCGATCAATTCAACACCGAGTACAAGTCGCTCGATTTTGCCGGTTGCGAGGCCAAAATCAAGGAGCGCTACGGCGTGGAGATGTCTGATTACGACATCATCAATCTCGCTTCCATCGTTGAGCGCGAAGGCCTCAACGCCGAGCAGCGCGCGCATGTCGCCTCGGTGTTCTACAACCGTCTTGCCGGCAAGCTCGATGGTCTGCGCTACCTCAATAGCGATGCGACCATGATGTATGTCACCGGCGGCGAGGTTACCGCCGACGACCTGCAGAGCGATAGCCCGTATAACACCTATAAGCACGAGGGCCTGCCGCCCACGCCCATCTGCTCTCCGTCACTCGAGGCGCTCAAGGCAACCCTTGAGCCCACCGACTCCGATGACCTGTATTTCTACATTACGCAGGACGAGGAGTATTTCTCTCAGACCTACGAAGAGCACCAACAGTCTTGGAATTAAACATGAGGATTTTCAGCCCCAAACGATATGTTGCCTCGGTCGACCGCATCGACCTTGATACCCTGTGGGCCGACGGCAAGCGCGCCATTTTGCTCGACCGCGATAACACCCTGGTGCCGCGTGATACCGAGCAGGTCCCCGCTGCCGTCTCGGCCTGGCTCGACGCCGCCCATGCCAAGGGCTTTAAGCTGTGCATGGTGTCGAACAACTGGCATCGCGACCAGGTCATGAGCTCAGCACGCGAGCTGGGGCTCGAGGCCATCAGCCATGCCATGAAGCCTGCACCGTTTGCTCTCAAGGCCGGTCTTAAGCGCTTGGGCGCCACGGCCGATGAGGCTGTGCTGATCGGTGACCAGCTGTACACGGACGTGTGGAGCGGTAACTTTGCCGGCGTCGACACGATCTTGGTAAAGCCACAGGCAACTCAGGACCTGTGGTATACGCAGATCTTCCGTATCTTTGAGCGCCGGGCCCTGCGCGACCTTCCCTGCGAGGAATAGGTTTCGTCATGTCCCAGCACACCAAGCACGGCTGCGACCATATCTTCTTTATCGGGTTTTTGGGTGCGGGCAAATCGACGCTCGCACGCAACGTGGGCACGATGTTCAAGCGTCGGTTTATCGATACCGACCGCCTGGTCGTGCGTCGTTGCGGCAAATCGGTAACCGAGATTTTTGAGACCGAGGGCGAGGAGCGTTTTCGCGAGCTCGAGACTTCGGCGCTCCGTTCGCTCCAAAGCGAGCGCAGCTTGCTGGTTTCGTGCGGTGGCGGCATTGTCGAGACACCGGTCAATATCGAGCTCATGCACCAGATGGGTACCTGTGTGTACCTCGAGGGCGATTTTGAGGATTCGATGCGCCAGATCCGCCGCTCCGACACGCGTCCCGATTTCCGCTCGCCCGAGCACGCGGCGCTGCTCTTTGAGCATCGTCGTCCGTTGTATCGTCAAGCTGCCGATCTTACCCTCGATATTCGCAACAAGTCCTTTGAGGACGTTTCTTATGTTTGTGCCGAGATGCTTTTGGAGCGTGGACTGCTATGATTCGCCGTCAACTCATCAATTTCCAAAATCGCAGTGTCGATGTTCGCGTTGGGCTTGACGCGTTTAGCGAGCTGTCACGTATGTTTGCCTCGGCCGTGGGTAAGCCCAAGCGTGCGATGGTTGTTTGGAACAGCGCCACATCCGAGCGTTTTGGCGAGGTTGTCGAGCATGCGCTGATCGACGCCGGTTTTGCCGTGTCGCCGCTTGTCCTCGAGGTTTCGCCTGCCGGTGCTACGCTGGCCGATGCCGATACCGTTTTTGGCGCCCTGTCGGCTAACGGCATTACCTGCGACGATCTCGTTGTCGCTGTCGGCGACACGGCGACCTGCTCGGTCGTTTGCTGGTGTGCCAATCAGTGGTGCGGTCGCACCGAGTGCGCCTTGCTGCCGACGACGTTCGACGCCATGCTCACGGTCGCGACGACCATGAAGCCACTCGTCGCCTCGTCGGCGAATGCGCTTCCCGCTATCGCGTTCCGTCCCGAGCCGGGCTTGGTCGTGTGTGACCTCGACCTTGTTCGCGAAGCGGACCCCGAAGACCTCAAGCTCGGTTATGCGGTACTTGTTGGCACCATGCTTTCGAGCAGCAAGTCCCGTTGGAATCAGTTTACCGAGACCGTCCCCGAGATTCTCGCTGGCGAGGAAGTCGCGCTCGTCAATGCCGTTCAGTGGTCTCAGACTGCCCGCAAGGACGTACTGATGGCCACGAACCCGAGCGCCCGCCATGCGCTCGATTTTGGCAAGACGGGTGAGCGTACCCTGCGCGCCTGCTTGGGCGATGCCGCTTCGCAGGTCCCTGCCTACCAGCTGTTGTCCGAAGGTATGCGCTTTGAGGCGCGCCTAGCACATGATGCCTGCGACTTCGATATCGATTACGTCTTTGAGGTCGATGACTGCCTGGAGGACTTTGGTATCGAGGAGTTTGCCTTCGATCTGGAGCCCGCCGCATATATCGAGGAGTTCCGCAGGCAGCAGTTTGTCCGCTCGAACCGCAGTATGTTGCCGCTGCCCGCGGCACTTGGCGCCATTCGTCTAACGAGCGTTGAGGACGAGGTTCTTGAGCGCCATGCTCACGCCTACTTGGCTTCTCGCAAAGAACTTCTCTAAGTTTTATTGACATCCATCGTCTTTCGTATCATGTTGAGGTGCGGGTTTTCAATCGGTTGCGGATCGCGTGCGAATCCGTCTTTCGATCGGGACCCGTCCCGCTTTTATTGAGGACATCAAGAAAGGAATCTGCATGTCTGAGTTTGCTGCCGGTCCTGCCGGTCGTATTGAGCGTGTCCGTGCCCTGATGGCCGAGCGCGGCTACGACGCCATCGTCGTGCGCGACGAGGCCAATCTCCGTTGGCTCACGGGCGTGAAGGGCGTCTTCGACTACACCTTCGAGTTCCCTCACGCCGCGTTTATTACGGCCGATCAGTGCCTGTTCCACACCGACTCGCGCTATCTCAACAGTTTTGAGGAGAACACGCCCGCCGGCAGCCCCTGGGTCTACGACATGGACGAGGGCACCATCCCCGGCTGGGTCGCCGGCAAGATTGCGGCCAACAAATGCCGCGTCTGCGCCGTCGAGGATGACATGCAGATTAACTTCTACCAGGGTATTCAGCGTGGTCTGGAGGACCGCTCCGTTGCCTGCATGCTGCCGCTGATGCATGACGACATCCGCAAGATGCGCGCCATCAAGGATGCAGAGGAGATCGAGCTCATGCGCCACGCGCAGTCGATCACCGATGCTGCCTTCCAGCACATGCTCGGCTTTATTAAGCCCGGCATGACCGAGAAACAGGTCCGCAACGAGCTCGAGAACTTTATGTTCGCCAACGGCGCCGACAGCCTGGCCTTTGGCTCCATCGTCGCGAGCGGTCCCAACACCGCCAATCCGCACGCCGTGCCGAGTGACCGCGTGATCGAGAAGGGCGACTTCGTCCTCATGGATTACGGCGCGGGCTACTGCGACTACCGCTCCGACATGACGCGTACCGTCGTGATGGGCGAACCCACCCAGGAGCAGCTCGACCTGTACGCGCTCGTGCGCCGCACCCATGAGGAGTGCGTCGCCGCCATCCATCCGGGCGTCGAGGGCAACGACATTTTCAAGCTTTCCAAGAAGATCATCGGCGATGCCGGCTATGGCGATTACTACAACCATGGTCTGGGCCACGGCGTGGGCATCGACATCCACGAGCTGCCTAACTTCAACCGCAGTAAGAATATCATCGAGGTCGGCTCGGTTATCACCATGGAGCCCGGCGTGTACCTGCCCGGCGTGGGCGGCGTGCGCCTGGAGGACTACGGCGTCGTCACCGAGAACGGCTATGAGCCCTTCACCAAGACCCCGCACGACCTGCATATTATCGATTGCTAAACCATCCATTTGGGTTTTTGGAGGCGGGGCGTCCGGATCGATTCGGGCGTCCCGCGTTCTCTTTTTATGCGCTCGCCGCAGCCGGCGTCTGCAAGTGTATAATTTCGCTCGTATGTAATTTGGACGCTTGTGCGTCTCGCCAATAACAAGAAAGGTCGCTATGCCTACTATCTCTACCGCCGACTTCAAGAACGGCCTCGGTCTCCGCATTAAGGACAAGGTCTACACCATTGTCGAGTTCCAGCACGTCAAGCCGGGCAAGGGCGGCGCTTTCGTGCGCTACAAGACCCGCGACATCAAGAGCGGCCGCGTCGTCGAGAACACCTGCAACGCCGGCACCAAGTTCGAGAGCGTCATGCTCACCACCCGTGAGTTCCAGTACCTCTACAACGACGGCGCCGATTACATCTTCATGGACAACGAGTCTTACGAGCAGGTTCCCGTTCCCGAGGACATGGTGGGCGAGAACGCCAAGTGGCTGCGCGAGAACGACACCTGCCAGCTGCTCTTCGCCGACGACGAGCTCATGGGCGTGACCCCGCCGATGTTTATCGAGACCACCATCGTCCAGACCGACCCGGGCTTCAAGGGCGATACCGTCCAGGGTTCCACCAAGCCGGCCACCATCGACACCGGCGCTGTCATCCAGGTCCCCATGTACCTCAACGAGGGCGAGGTCATTAAGGTTGACACCCGCGACGGCAAGTTCGTCTCCCGCGTCTAGCAACCAACTCTTCTAGGAGGACTCATGCCCCAGGAAATCAAGATTGACGGCATCGGCATTTCGCCCGATGTTCTGACCGCCATCGTCTCGCGCGCCGTCACGGATGTCGAGGGCATCGCCTCCGTGGGCGTCAAGGACCTTGCCACCAACCTTGTCTCCATGATGCTTTCGTCCAAGGCCCCGGCTTCCGAGCCGGCGGTCGAGGCCGAGGTCATCGGCGACAAGCTCGCGCTTACCGTGCGCGTCGTGGTGTTCTTTGGCTATCCGTTCAAGAAACTCGCCGATGCCGTTCGAGCCGCCGTGGTTGCCGCCATCGACGCCCAGGTGGGCGTCGAGGTCGAGCGCGTTGACGTTTGCATCGACGGCCTCGTTTTCCCCAAGGAGTAACCTTTGAGCCTTAAGGTTTATCGCGGGCGTACGCTTGCCCGCAGTCAGGCGCTGCAGCTGCTGTTCCAGGCTGAGGCCACGGACAGCCCGCTCGAGCGCGTCCTCGAGGGCGATTTCCTGATCTCGAAGGGTCCCCTCGACCCCTACGCGCTGGAGCTGTGCCGCGGTGCCTACGAGCACATCGACCGCATCGACTGCGCCCTGCGCTCCGTTGCCAAGAACTGGGATCTTATGCGCATGCCCGGTGCCGACCGCAATCTGCTGCGCATCGCCGTCTATGAGATGCGCTTCCTCACCGACGAGGAGGTCTCGGACGCCATCGTTATCAACGAGGCTGTCGAGCTTGCCAAGGCCTATGGCACCGACCAGTCCGCGTCGTTCGTCAATGGCGTGCTGGGCAAGATCGCTCGTAGCGAAGAGCTACCGGGCGAGGACCTGTATCAGGAGCTGCTGGCCGAGGACCGTGCCCGCGAGGAGGCCCAGGCTGCCGAGGCTGCCGCCAAGGTTGCCGCCGCTCAGGCTGCGGCCGGCGTTCTCGACGAGGATGCCGAGGTCGCCGAGGCCGAGACCGGTACCGTCGAGGAGTAGCCATGCCAGAGGGTTCCGTCCGCAACTTCGACGAGATCTCGGACCGCTTGGACCAGATTATCGCGACCGTTCGCTCCAAGGATACGTCCCTGGAGCGTTCGCTCGATCTGTTCGACGAGGCGATCGAGCTGGGCTCCCGTGCGGTCGACATGGTCGATAAGTTTGAGCTGACGCCTCGTGAGGCCGATAAGCTTGAGCAGGAATACGATGAGGATGCGGCAAACGAATCCAAGGATAGCCAGGCCGCGTCTCCGGATACGAATGGTTGATGGCATTCATGAAACGTGTGCGTCTTGATGACGAACTGATTTCACAGGGCATCTGCGCCGATCGCGCGGATGCCCTTCGCACTCTTATGGCCGGCTTGGTCTCGAGCGGCGGCGAGCGTTTGACCTCGCCGGGTCTTAAGGTGACGCCCGGCCTGCCGTTGCACGTGAAGGGTCGTATTCCCTACGTGGGGCGCGGCGGGCTCAAGCTCGAGGGCGCGCTCGATGCGTTTGGGATTGATCCGACGGACCTTGCTTGCCTCGATGTGGGCTGCTCCACGGGCGGCTTTACCGATTGCCTGCTCAAGCGTGGCGCCGCCACGGTTGTTTCGGTCGATGTGGGTCGCGCCCAGTTTGATTGGTCACTGCGCCAGGACGATCGCGTGACGCTCCATGAACGCACCAATGTGACGCAGTTGCCCGAGCTCGGCTACGGCGGCGCTGTCGACCTGGCCGTGTGCGATGTGTCGTTTACGAGTATCGCGAATATCATCGACGCCGTGCTGGCGTGCCTGAAGCCTTCGGGTTCGTTCTGCACGCTCGTAAAGCCGCAGTTTGAGGCGCCGGCTGCGCTGGTGGGGGCGATGAACGAGACGCTGGTCACGTGCGGCGCGCAGCTTTCGTGCTACCGCGCCGCGCTGTTCGAGAAGCTGGCGGCTTCGATGGCGTCGTACTACGCTGAGATCACCGACGGGCATGAGCGGCTGGACGCGGGCTTCGTCCCTTCGTGGGAAGAGCACGATCCCCTTTCGTTCGCCACGCGCACGTTCGGGCGCGACGAGGCGCGCGAGGCGCT
>CAJKZP010000103.1:0-6687 GCA_905204415.1 uncultured Collinsella sp.
GGCCACCGTCAACGGCGCCGCGGTCCCCGCACTCGGCACCGGCTATCGTCGTATCTTTACCCTCAAGCAGCGCGAGCTCACCCAAACGGTTGCCTGGCTGGTCGATGATGCCGAGGCACTCGACCGCTATGGCGTGGATATCCCTAACGAGGCCCGCGTGCTCGCCCGACGATGCTGGCCGGGCGCCCTGACTATCGTGGTTAAGGCGGCCCCCTGCGTGCCGACCTTTATGCGCGCCGCCGACGACACGGTGGCACTTCGCGCTTCGGCCTCGCCCGTGGTGCAGGCGCTCATCCGCGCCTGCGGCAGCCCTCTTGCCTGCACCAGCGCCAACACGCATGGCGCGCCCGCGCCGGCAAGTTTTGTCACGGTGGAGGAGCGCATCCTGGAGGGGGTCGATGTGGCCGTCGACGCCGGTGAGACCCCGTGTCGCGACGCCTCAACCATCGTGTCGTTTCAGCACGGCGAGCTCCAGATCCTGCGCCAAGGCGCGCTTCCCGCATCAGAGATCGAACGGGTCCTGTCCGACCCGATGCAATAGAAAGGTGTAAGCGATGTCGTTGAATCTAGGCAGCCTGGGCATGGAAGACGCCTCGTTTAGCTTTGGCGGTTCCTACATCATGGCGCTCGACTGCGGCACTACCTCGGTACTCGCGACCATCGTCGACGAGTACGGCTGCATCGTCGCCCAGGCGCGCCGTAGCGTCAAAACCAGCTTCCCGCGTCCCGGCTGGGTGGAGCAGGATCCCACGGAGGTGCTTGCCAGCCAGATCGGCGTGATGATGGAGGTCCAGTTTAAGAGCGGCATCCATTCCGACCGCATTGCCGCCATCGGTATCTCCAACCAGCGCGAGACCACGGTGGTGTGGGACCGCATAAGCGGCCAACCCATCTATAACGCCATCGTGTGGCAATGCCGTCGCACCGCACCTCTGATCGACGAGCTGGTCGAGCAGGGCGCAGAAGAACTGGTGCGCTCCCGCACGGGACTCACGCTCGATCCGTATTTCTCGGCTTCCAAGGTGCAGTGGATCCTCGACAACGTCGATGGTGCGCGTGAGAGCGCGGCGGCGGGCGACCTCATGTTCGGCACCATCGACACCTGGCTCATCTACAACCTCACCGGCGGTCAGGTCTTTGCCACCGACTACACCAATGCCAGCCGCACCGCGCTCTTTAATATCCATACGCTCGATTGGGACGACGATCTGCTGGCACTTTTCGACGTCCCGCGTTCCATGATGCCCGAGGTTCGTTGGAGTTCGGGCGACTACGGCCGCGTCGCGAGCGACATCATGACCAACATGCCACCCATCATGGGCGTGGCGGGCGACCAGCAGGCGTCGCTGTTCGGCCACTGCTGTTTCCATCCTGGCCAGACCAAAAACACCTATGGCACGGGTTGCTTTATGCTCATGAATACCGGCGACGAGATCGTCGAATCCAAGAATGGCCTGGTCTCCACCATCGGTATCGCTGCGGACGGCAAAGTCAGCTATGCGCTCGAGGGCTCTATTTTTGCCGCCGGCTCAACGATGAACTGGCTGCGCAACAACATGGGCATCATCTCGAGCGTGAGCGAGTCTGCGCAACTTGCCGCTTCGATCAACGACAACGAGGGCTGCTACTTCGTCCCCGCCTTCGCTGGCCTGGGCGCCCCCTGGTGGGACCCGCGTGCTCGCGGTATCGTGTGCGGCCTGACCGGTGCCTCGAGTCGCGCGACCATTGTGCGTGCGGCCTGCGAGTCCATGGCCTACCAGAGTTATGACGTGCTGCGCGCCATGGAGCAGGACGTGGGACTTTCGATTGAGCGCCTGTCCGTCGATGGCGGTGCCTCGCGCAACGAGTTCATCATGCAATTTCAGGCCGATCTGCTGGATATCCCCGTGCTGCAGTGCGAGACGGTGGAGACCACGGCGATCGGCGCCGCGTACTTGGCGGGCCTTGCCGTCGGCTATTGGGAGGACCTGGAGGAGCTGGAGCAAAACGCTCAGATCGTTAAGACCTTCCTTCCCCATATGTCCGCCGAGCGCCGCGAGCAAAACCTGGCGGGCTGGCATGATGCCGTCAAACGCTCGCTCAACACCGTACAGTAGGGCTGCGACGAGCTGCTCGATACAACAAACCGTTAAACTTATGCACGGCGCGCGGCAACAACATCGCCATGCGCCTTGTCAGCAAGGTCATTTTCCGGCCGCAACGAAAGGGGCAATCAACCCATGACCGTCACCTACGATACGTCCCGTGTGACCCTTGTCGATCACCCGCTCGTCCAGCACAAGCTGTCGATCCTGCGCGACAAGGAGACCGGCACCAACCAGTTCCGCCAGCTCGTGCGCGAGCTCGCACTTTTTGACGGCTACGAGGCCATGCGCGACCTGCCCATGGAAGACGTCGAGGTCGAGACCCCCATCACCACTGCCACGTTTAAGCAGCTTGCCGGCAAGAAGCTCGCCATCGTTCCCATCCTGCGCGCGGGTCTTGGCATGGTCGATGGCATCCTCGACTTGGTACCCTCCGCTCGCGTGGGCCACATCGGTATGGAGCGCGACGAGGTTACCCACGAGCCGCATGAGTATTACTGCAAGATGCCCAAGGATATCGACCAGCGCATCTGCCTGGTTGTCGACCCCATGCTCGCCACGGGCGGTTCGGCCGAGATGGCCATCAGCTACCTGCGCGAGCGCGGTGTCAAGGACATCCGCATGCTGTGCATCGTCGCCGCGCCCGAGGGCCTCAAGTCACTGACTGAAAAGGACCCCGACGTACATATTTATACGTGCGCCATCGACGACCATCTCAACGAGGCCGCCTACATCGTTCCCGGCCTGGGCGACGCCGGCGACCGCATCTACGGCACGCTGTAATCTCTGGGCCATACCGGCTAACGTCGAAAATACGAAGAAATGGTGCGCGCGGGCGAGCAAAAGACGTCCACGCGCACTCCTGTTAACGGACGTTTTGAGCTGAGGGGTTCGAAAAAACGTATTACCGTACCTGCGGCATAAAGAAGGCCTTAAGAAAACGTACAGGTGCGTATTAACCGTTTGTTTTACGGTTGTACTTTAGCGATTGGCTCGTACAATAGTCACCAATGTTTGGCGGGAACTGTTCTGTGAGGCGTTAAAAAGGAAAGTGAGGACGCCAGTGTTTCAGATAGCCGATCTGCTCGCTATCGTTGCAGGCGCCATCGCGGGCGCAATTGCCTTCCTTCCCTTTGTCTTTACGCTCAAGCCGGTTCTTGACGATAAACAGAATGCAGACATGCTCAAGGGTATGGTGAGTCTGGCGGTCTCGGCAGTCGCCCTGCTCGTCTTTACCCTGGTTGTGTTTGCGTTGTTCGGAGAGGCATTTCGTATGTTCCTCCTGGGCGAGGCGATCGGCTTCGTGGCCTTTATGGCCGCCTGCACGGTTCGTGTCGCCAAGGCGCTGCGAGATCCTCATGAGGTCGAAAGGTAAGTCGTGGAAATTTTTGAAAAGCTGCCTGATGAGATTAATCATCTGGTCAGCGAGTTCAGCTCCACCCCTGTCGTGGGCGATCTGAGCTGCGGCATCACGCAGTACTCGTTTTGGCTGATCGTCTCCACGATCGTGCTCCTGATCGTCCTGGCCGTGTTCAAGAAGAAGCAGACTCTGGTTCCCAAGGGCTTCTTCGTCAACGGTTTCGAGTACATCATCGAGTACGTCGAGAACGATATCGGCAAGGGCGTCGTGGGTGAGAACTGGAAGAAGCACTTCCCGTTCCTGTGCTCGCTTTTCCTGTTCATCCTGATCAATAACATGATCGGCCTGATCCCGGGAATGAAGCCCGGCACCGGCGCAATCGGTTCCACCGCCGCGCTCGCCATCTTCGCCTTCGTGTACTTCATCTACTACGGATGCAAGGCTCATGGCGTGATCGGCTACATCAAGAGCCTCGCCCCGCAGGGCGTGAGCTTCCCGATGAACGTTCTCGTGTGGGTCGTCGAGCTTTTCTCGACCTTCCTGCGCCTCATCACGCTCGCCGTCCGTCTGTTCTGCAACATGTTCGCAGGACACGTGGTCATGGGCTCGTTCGCCATCATGGCGAGCATGTTCATGCAGCCGCTGCTTCAGCAGGCTTCCGCGGCCCACGCCGTCGGCGCCCTGCCTTCGCTGGCCTGGCTTGCCATCCTCATCCTGATCTATGCGATCGAGCTTGTGGTCGGCGCCATCCAGGCTTACGTCTTCACGGTCCTTACCGCCGTGTATGTCTCCGAGGCAGAGGAGGTCGCGGAGGAGGAGTAATCTTCCGTTCGTGCCTTAAAGGTAAGGCAATTCGTTAAACCGCCGGTGCCCGTACCCATGGAGCCCGGCAGTTATAAAAAGGTTATCCTGCGTGAAATAAGACACGCACGACAAAGGAGGAATCGTGGGAGTTATCGGTTACGGTCTCGGTGTTATCGGCGCTGGTCTTGCTATCGGCCTGTCTGCTCTGGGTGCTACGGGTGCTATGGCCCGTCAGCCTGAGGTCCAGGGCCGCGTGTTCACCGTCTTCATCATGGGCTCCGCCTTCGGCGAGGCTCTGGCTCTGATCGGCTTCGTTGTCGCGCTGATCGTTAAATAGCACGGAGCGTCAAGTATGAATCTTTCATCCCAGAAGAGCGCGATCGCACTCTCCGCGTCCGCGGCCGCGCTGCTTATGCCGGTTTCCGCGTTCGCCGAGGACGGCGCTGCCGGTGCGGACATCCTCATCCCTAAGATGGCGGAGTTCATCCCGGCGCTTATCGCCTTCCTGATCATCTGGATCGTGCTGGCAAAGGTCGCCCTGCCGGGCATCATGAAAACCATGGAGGAGCGCGGCAAGAAGATCGAGGAGAGCCTCGACGAGGCCGAGAAGACCAAGCAGGAGGCCATCGCCAAGCGCGCTGAGTCCGACTCGATCGTCACCGACGCCCGTCGTCAGGCTGCCGACATCGTTCTCGAGGCCCGTAAGGACGCCGAGTCCGAGCGCGCCCGTATCATCGAGGCTGCTCACAAGGAGGCCGAGGAGATCATCGCCAAGGCCCATACGACCGTCGAGGACGAGCGCAAGTCCATCTACGCCGGTGCCGCGAGCTCCATCGCCGACCTGTCCGTTGCCGTCGCCACCAAGATCGTGGGCGAGGCACTCGAGGACGAGTCCGAGCAGAAGAAGCTCATCGAGCGCTACATCCAGGAAGCAGGTAGCCTGAATGCCGACTAGCCGCTATCAGGACAAGGTACTCGAGACCTACGCGCGCTCCCTTTTGGAAGCCGCCAAGGCCGAGAACCATGTGTTCGAGGACCTCGAGATGATCGAGCGCCTGGCTAGCGCCAGCCCTGAGATCGTCGCCGTGCTCGACACCATGTCCAAGCGCGACCAGCTCGACCTTCTTCCCAAGGTGGCAGCTGCCTTTAAGTATGTTGCCGAGGAAGACGAGGATGTAGTGGGCGTGACCGTCACCACGGCGATCCCGCTCGACGACGAGCTGCGTCAAACCATCACTAAGAAATGCGAGCAGGACTTCGGCCGCAAGGTATTCCTTATCGAGCAGGTCGACCCGTCTATCGTGGGCGGCCTGGTGCTCGAGGCCCGCGGCGAGCGTCGTGACATCTCCGTCAAGACGCAGCTGCGCATCGCGCAGGAGACCCTCGCAAACTCTGCTAATTCGTACGGAGGTGAAGCCTAATGTCCGAAACCCTCAATGCCCAGGATATCGCCAAGAAACTGCAGGAGCAGCTCACGAGCCTCTCCGCGACGGTCGATACGCATGAGGTTTCAACGGTCGACGAGGTAGGCGACGGCATCGCGCGCGTCTCCGGCCTCAAGAGCGCCATGGCAGGCGAGCTTCTGGAGTTCAAGAGCTCCGATACCGGTGAGACCGTCTTCGGCCTTGCCCAGAACCTTGACCGTGACGAGGTCGGCGCCGTTCTGTTTGGTGCCGTCGACTCCATCAAGGAAGGCGACGAGTGCCGCACCACTGGCCGCATTATGGATATCCCCGTGAGCCGCGCCATGCTCGGCCGCGTCGTCAATCCGCTCGGCCAGCCTATCGACGGCCTGGGTGACATCGTCGCCACGCACCGTCGCCCCATCGAGTTCAAGGCCCCCGGCGTCATCGATCGTACCCCGGTGTGCGAGCCGGTTCAGACCGGCCTGTTGGCCATCGACTCCATGGTGCCTATCGGCCGTGGCCAGCGTGAGCTCATCATCGGCGACCGTAAGACCGGTAAGACCGCTATCGCCATCGACGCTATCCTCAACCAGCGCGGCAAGGGCATGGTCTGCATCTATGTCGCCATCGGCCAGAAGGCCTCCACGGTTGCCAACATCCGCGAGACCCTCGCTCAGCACGGTGCGCTCGATTACACCATCATCGTTTCGGCCACCGCTGCCGATTCCGCCCCTATGCAGTACATCGCGCCTATGGCCGGTGCCGCTATCGGCGAGTTCTTCATGTACAACGGCGAGGACGGCAAGCCCGCCAGCGAGACCAACCCCGGCGGCCACGTGCTCGTCATCTACGACGACCTGTCCAAGCAGGCTGTGGCCTACCGTCAGATGTCGCTGACGCTGCATCGTCCGCCCGGACGCGAGGCCTATCCTGGCGACATCTTCTACCTGCACTCCCGCTTGCTGGAGCGCGCGGTCAAGATGTCCGACGAGTACGGCGCGGGCTCGCTCACGGCGCTGCCCATGATCGAGAC
>CAJKZP010000104.1:0-6491 GCA_905204415.1 uncultured Collinsella sp.
AAAGGCTCAGCCGCCACCACAAAGACCGCAGGGACGGGAGCAGCTATACTACTCTCAGTAGTTAAGGGTCGCGGATCCGCCGCGTCGCCGCTCTCAACAGGAGGTCTTTGTTTATGGCAGATCAAAAACCGGTCGTCGGGATCATCATGGGTTCCAAGTCCGATCTGGGCGTTATGGAAGGCTGCACCGCCGAGCTCGAGGCGCTCGGTGTGCCCTATGAGCTCGTCATTGCGAGCGCGCACCGCACGCCGGCAAAGGTCCACGAGTGGGCTTCGACTGCTGCCGATCGCGGTATCAAAGTGATTATCGCTGCCGCCGGCAAGGCCGCTCACCTGGGTGGTGTCGTGGCTGCCTTTACGCCGCTGCCGGTTATCGGCGTGCCCATGAAGACGAGTGACCTGGGCGGTATGGATTCTCTGCTGTCGATGGTGCAGATGCCTTCGGGCGTGCCCGTGGCCTGCGTTGCCATCAACGGCGCCAAGAACGCCGCCATCTATGCCACGCAGATTCTGGGTGCTTGCGACCCCGAGTACCGCAAGGTTATCGAGAAGATGAAGCAGGAGATGGCCGACGCCTAAGCGGCTTGCCACCTTATCTGCAATAGAGGAGAAACATGTCCAATTATCAGGGAAAACGTTTTAAACTGTCCCAGATTCCCGATCCTGCGAATCCAGGTGCGCCGCGCCCGGTGCAGCCGGGGCGGACGTCCTCTTCGCAGCCCGTCCGTCCGCCGCAGCCCGCCCATGTCGCGAGGCACGTTCGGGCTCCGCAGCCGGTGGCGCCGTCGAACCAGCGCGTTCAGGGCGCTTTGCCGACCTGCCGCCCCTCCAGTTACGGGGAGCAATCGCAGGCTCATCGTTCTCCTTCGCCCGGGCTCGGCGGCTCGGCGGATAGTTCTGCTCCTAAGCGCAAAAAGGGCCGTTCGATTTTCGCGAGACTTCTTATTGTGATCGGTGTGTGCCTGATCGCTGCCGCCGCCGGCATCTATATCAAGGCGCAATTGGGCTACAAGGAAGCAAGCGATTCGTATCAAAAGGTTGAGAAAAAGTCTGTGAGCGATAGCGACGCGAGCGGGGCGCCCATTGTTGATTTTGCCACGCTAGCCCAAACCAACCCCGATGTCGTCGGTTGGATATATGTACCCGGTACCGCTATCAACTATCCGGTGGTGCAGACGGATAACAACACCAAGTACCTGAGCACGCTCTTTGACGGCACGGCAAATCCCGTGGGCTCTATTTTCCTTGACTGCGATGACGCGGCCCCCGGTATGGTGGACCAGCAGACTACACTCTACGGCCATCACATGAGGGATAACTCGATGTTCCATTTCATTGCCGACAGCGCCGACCAGTCGGTTTTCGACGGTATCGAATATGCCTTTTACGTCACACGCGACGGTGCCTATAAATTTAAGCCTCTGCTAACTAAGGTGGTCGAGGACTCGTACCGAAAAGCGCGTACTCCCAATTTCGATGACAAGGATGGCCTGAAGGCCTATCTTTCCGAGATGATTGACGGCGCCTCCGCCGTGGCGAGCGACGCCGAGAGCCGTGCCGCCAAGGCTGATAAGGTGCTCACGCTCATCACGTGTTCGCCTTCGGCGCTAAGGAACAAGCGTGCCGTGATGATTCTTACCCCCGTTGAGAACTAATGGTTGCATTGCAGGCAGCGGAGGCACTGAAGGGCGAGTCGTCGCCCGACGGCATAAGAGACAAAAAAGGGGAAATGATGCTCGAGAATGGCAAAACGATGCCTTCGATTGATGTTTGGCTGCGCGAGGCCAAGGCCGACGGTTCGGCGCCGGCGTGCGGTATGTATCTGACGCATAACGGCGTGGTGCGCGCGACGCCCAAGGCCGAGGCGCGCGGAGTCGAGACCGATGGCGTGGCCCCGGGTCACAAGGTGGGCGGCATGGTCTTTGACTACGATGCCGAAAAGGTGCGGTCTGCTATCGACGCCACGCGCGCGATGCCAGGTATTGGCTATGTGCGCGTGTGGCTGGCAAGCGGCGAGCTTTCCGTGGGCGATGACATCATGCTCGTGCTCATTGGCGGAGATATTCGCCCACACGTAGTCGATGCCCTGCAGGCGCTTGTCGGCACCATCAAGAATGAATGCGTGAACGAGGTCGAGTGCGAGGCATAGGGCTTTGCAATCAACATGAGCCCATCTGTAGCAAAAGCCCGCTGGCAGTTAGGCTGAACTGCCAGCGGGCTTACTTGTTCGTTGGAACCGACTTGCACCAGCGCCTGCGCTATACGCGCGTGGCGTCCTTGGGGCTCATGGTCATGCTCTGGAAGCGATTTTCCATGTACTCATTATCGAAGTACGTGCCGTAGAACTGCGCAACGGGAATATCGTTGGCCGTGCCGTTGACGCGTTGATACCAGTAGTCGAGCGATTGCAGCGTCATGACGCCGTCGACCAGCATGATGATGGTAAAGATGGCGGTGGCTGAGTAGCGGCTCTTCCAGGGAATCATGTTAATGAGTTTGAGCAATCTGGGCAGCAGCAGCTTGATCCAGATGAGTCCGCCCAGGCCCCACAGGCAGGCGAAGCCCGTGCAGGTGCGTCCGCCCGTAAGCACGGCGAGCGGATCGGGCATGCCAAAGAGCTTCATATGCGAGTAGCTCCACGAGACCACACCGAACGAGGTCTGCATAAACCAGCCCACGAACACCTCAAAGCTTGCGCCAAGCAGGGCGCTCACCAAAAAGATAACGATGGGGTTCTTTTTGTAGAAACGGTTGAGCACCATGGTCATGAGTACGGCGCCAAATCCGTAGATGGGGCTGAAGGGGCCAAACAGCATGCCGGCGCGGTTCTGGTAGACGCCCGGGTCGTCGACCGTCATGTGCCAGATGTCCTCCAGGATGAGGCCCAGCACGCAGCAGACAAAGAATACCCAGAACAGGTTGAAGTAGTTGAGCTTGATGTAGCCTTCGCCGGTCTCATCGCGGCCGAGCATGCCCTCGGCGGCGGCGTCGCGATCGAGCATCTCCTGCAGGCGGCGCTGCAGTTCGCGCTCCTGACGAAGTGTGGGGTCAACGGTGGCCGAAAGCGCAACGAGGACGCCGAGTTGGATGGCGGGGCGCAACAAGAACGGCCCGATACCCTGGAGCATCACGTCGACCAAAAGCTCGACGACGGTAAATGCGATAAGGATATAGGACAGGCGCGCGGCGTTGCGGCGCTGGTTCTTGATAAGGTCCAGGCCGAAGATGATTAAGATGACCGCGCTCGCCGCCGAGAGCATGATGCCGGCGACGATGAGGCCGACCGCGACGAGCGTGTTGTCGCCGAGCTTGGCGGCGGCGTTGCCGTTGATGAGCGCGGTGATGACCTGCCACATAAAGGCGCCGACCGACGGGAGCGTACCAACACCGGACAGGATACACAGGACGGCATACATCTTAATGATGAGGGGGATCTTCTTGACCTCCGTGGCGCTGGGGACGCTGGGGTCGAGTTCGTTTCGATCCATACAGAACCTTTCTCGCTTTGCTGTAGGTTACAAGGATACGCCGCCGACCTGCTAAAAGACAGGACGAATGGCCCAATTGCAGCAATGTAGGCCCTAACGGTGGACGAGACGCGCCGCGACGGAGGCATACGGGACCGTTGACCCCGAGGGCGGGTTGCCCAATAAAATGTTTGGCCGCAAAACGGATTATAAGCTCGGTGGGCTTTTAAAAAGCGCTGCTCATGCGCGGGAGTGCTTGTCTTGCCGTGCGTATAATAGGGCAGGTAACGCCAAATAACGAGGCTCTGAGGGGATGCCATGTCTCAAGAAACCATCCGCGCGGCCGAGCGTGCCACGGGACAGGTGACGACCATGTCGACGTACGATCCGGACTCCGACCAGCTGCATGAGGAATGCGGCATTTTTGGTGTGTGGGCACCCGATCGCGATGTGGCTCGACTGACGTACTTTGGTCTGCGCGCGCTACAGCATCGCGGCCAGGAATCGGCGGGAATCGCCGTGGGCGATGGCGGCACGGTTATGGTTCGTAAAGACCTGGGACTGCTCGATCGCGTGTTCTCCAACGCCGACCTGTCGACGCTCTCCGGCCAGCTGGCCGTGGGCCACGTGCGCTATGGCACCGCCGGTGCCAAGAGCTGGGAAGCCTCGCAGCCGCATCTTTCTACCATCAATAGCGTCATCATCGCGCTTGCTCACAACGGCACTCTGGTCAACACCGACGAGCTGCGCCGTCAGCTGATCGAACTGGGCGTGCCGTTCCTCTCCAATTCGGATTCCGAGGTCGCGACCAAGCTTATCGGCTACTTTACCCAGCGTACGGGCCATCTGCGCGAGGGCATTCGCAAGACCATGGAGCTCGTGCGCGGCGGCTACGCCATGACGCTCATCAACGAGCAGGCACTCTACGCTTTCCGCGACCCGCACGGCATTCGTCCGCTGGTGCTGGGCAAGCTCGTGGACGAGGGCCTGGACCAGGCCGACGCCGCTTCTGTTTCGCAGCTGCCCTCGCAAGACGATGCCTCGACGGTCGACTCCGCCGTCCATGTCACGCACGCTGGCGGCTGGGTCGTTGCCTCCGAGACCTGCGCGCTCGATATCGTGGGCGCTGAGTACGTCCGCGACGTCCGTCCCGGCGAGATCTTGCGTATCAGCGCCGAGGGTCTGGTGTCCGAGCAGGGCGTACCTGCAGCCGAAGAGCCCGCCAACTGCATCTTTGAGCAGGTCTACTTTGCCCGCCCCGACTCCATCATGAACGGCAAGAGCGTCTACGCCTGCCGTTATGACATGGGTCGTCAGCTGGCACACGAAGAGCCCGTCGAGGCCGACCTGGTCATCGGCGTGCCCGACTCCGGCCTGCCGCCCGCGGAGGGCTATTCGCACGAGAGCGGCATTCCCTTTGGTGAGGGCCTCATCAAGAATCGCTATGTGGGCCGTACGTTTATCGAGCCCACGCAGGAACTGCGCGCCATGGGCGTGCGCATGAAGCTCAACCCGCTGCGCGACAACATCGAGGGCAAGCGCCTGGTCGTCATCGACGACTCCATCGTGCGCGGCACCACCATGGTGCAGCTCGTCAAGATGCTGCGCAACGCCGGCGCCAAGGAGATTCACATCCGCATCAACTCGCCCGAGGTCATCTGGCCGTGCTTCTACGGTATCGATACCGACGTGCAGTCGCAGCTCATCAGCGCCAACAAGACGGTCGAGGAGATCTGCGAGTATATCGGCGCCGATTCGCTGGCCTTCCTTTCGGTTGAGGGCCTGCTGAAGGTCATGCCCAAGGGCGGCTACTGCGATGCATGCTTTACCGGCCGTTATCCCGTGGCGATTCCCGAGAGCTTTGGCCGCGACAAGTTCATGGAGGGCTTTAAGCCCCGCAACCTGGATAAGCCGCTGCACTTTGACGACGACGCCGTGGTCGAGAAATACGATGACCGCAGCTGGGAAGAGAGGCACGGCGAGGCCTAAAACCTTCCATTTAGGGACAGGTTTATTTTGGTAGGTTTTACCTGCTGTTTTGTTGATTGAGCGGCGCGCGTTGCCAGGATGCGTGCCGAATCGAGGGCAACTATGAGCACCGTTTGGCGTCTGTGCGTCAAGCGGTAGTGGGAGAGGAAGGCTCAGATGAGCGACAGCAAGCATGTGACGTATGAGGATGCCGGCGTCGATACCGCCGAGGGCGGCCGCGCCGTCGACGCTATTAAGCAAATGGTTAAGGACACCAACCGTCCCGAGGTCATCGGCGGTATCGGTGGCTTTGGTGGCCTGTTCTCGGCTGCCGCGCTTAAGGATATGGAAGACCCGATTCTGATCAGCGGTACCGACGGCGTGGGCACCAAACTCGTGCTCGCCCAGATCATGGACCGTCACGAGACGGTGGGCCAGGATCTGGTCGCCATGTGCGTCAACGACATTTTGGCTTCGGGCGCCGAGCCGCTGTTCTTCCTGGACTACGTCGCCATCGGCCGCATTGAGGCCGAGCATATGGCAAAGATCATCAAGGGCGTGGCCGATGGCTGCAAGCTCGCGGGCTGCGCGCTCGTGGGCGGCGAGATGGCCGAGCACCCCGGTGTCATGGCTCCTGCCGACTACGACCTCGCCGGCTTTACCGTGGGTGTCGTCGACCGTCCCAAGATGCTCGACCCCGCGAACGTCCGCCCCGGCGACGTCATCCTGGGCCTGCCCTCCACCGGCGTGCACTCCAACGGCTACTCGCTGGCCCGCAAGGTATGCGTAGAGGGCAAGAACCACTACGAGCTGCGCATCGAGCGCGAGGAGCTGGGCGGGCGCAGCCTGCAGGATGCGCTTTTAGAGCCCACGCGCATCTACGTGAAGCCCGTGCGTGCCGTGTTGGACGCATGCCCCGGCGCCGTGCGTGCGCTCGCGCACATCACGGGCGGCGGCATCTCCGAGAACCTCGACCGTGCGCTGCCGAAGAGCTGCGCCGCCGAGGTCGACCTGGGCACGTGGCCGGTGCCGGCCATCGCGTCGTTCGTGTGCGACG